>CAYHWZ010000040.1:0-10503 GCA_964359975.1 uncultured Elusimicrobia bacterium
CTGGTTAACCCGCTATCTGCGGATCCCTTTAGCTTTGCGGCGCGCCCTCTCTCTCGAGCGCCACCCTTGCCTTCCCCTTCAAGAACTATTCAGTCTTTATCGGATTGTCCTGACTCTGCTTATTTATACCATAACTTTAAACTGTTTTACTCTCGTAGATTGTGACATTTTTGTAACTTTTTCAGCTGCGCCCTTATTTTAACAGGTTTCCCCGTGGGATGGATTGAAACAATAGAGTAGATTCTTTCATAAGCGGAGTGACTCTTGTTATTTTGACATCTGTTCTACCCGAGGATACAGTCTCATCTATCCTACCATTGACTCGAGAACCAAACCGAATAGCCATTATTGCCTCATCGGCTGTTCCAGCATGAACCATACGAGCCGTACAGCCATTTAACACGGGGACAGGGATTATAAGACCTACCATAAGGAAATTTAAGAGTACTGTCTTGCTTTTAGCTACAGAGGGTTGACGCGGGACACCTGAGCATATTTGTCAGCATGTTATCATGGAAAGTGCAAAAATGTGATATGGTAATAGAAGTGTATCAAGCGCTATTGCCGGGCCAATTGTAATGAGTATGGCCGGATATCTAAAAATAGCTGTCCACTTCTTTCGCTTTCTTATTGTAAGTTCACATTGTTCCTTCTTCATAGAGTATGTTAGTGGCTGTCCGATAGGGTCAGTTGTACTTTTAAATCCTGGCGAGCGCATGTAATCTGCAGTGGTTTTCCACTCGCTATCAAGCATTTTATTGTTGACTGAAAGTTCGCACAATTTCTCAGGTCGTTCGGGATGATAGTTTAAAAGGCCACGAGTTCTCACCCTTATAAGCGTCTCTGTATTATCAACGGGAATGAGTATATTCACGCTTTTAGGATACTTTGTTATTACTGTAATCGCGATATCGCCTGCATTGTTGAACCCATATCTTTCAATACTATGAATCTTCGTATTTTCACCGATGTGCTCAGACCCAATGATTACACTCTGAATGGCACATCCCGAAAATACGATTGAAATTAATATGCTACCAAAACAACAAATAATTCCTTGATTTTTCATTTAATATTCAGCCTCCGATTCATGTTGTCGCATGGATGTCCGCTTACTTCCAAGTGGTTTCTATATAACTATTAATTGGCATGCCATTGAGAAAGGCATCAAGCTCAAGCTCATCGACGATGATGGGACGTGCAAACTTCTTCATCCCTACTCTTAGTGCATGGTGAATATTGGCATTATTCCTGATGCCTTCAGAGATTTCAGGCATGTTCAGTACCGCATCAATACCGGCATTTTGCTTGTTGGTCATGAGTTGCAAAGTCCTTTCCGTTACAGCCCAGGAGTCCCTATAACCAGCGATAATCTTTTCATGCCATGCGTTCAGTTCAGGGTTTTTCGGCTTTATTTCCTTTGAAAAGCGCTTTCCAACATTTAAATAGAAGTCACGACAGGTTTCCAGCAGGAGCACATAGTCAATCTCACCATTATTCTCATATACCGCTTTCTTTGTTGATACCAGATGCTGCATCATTTGATCATGATTCATGGACTGTCGTTTTAGAGTGCCCGGTTTTAGCTGAAACATTGTTTCATCACAAATCATCTTCAAGGATGTCTGATACATCAGCAGTTCTTCTTTTGTCAATGATCCTTGTGTAAAGATATGCCACTTGGGTCTTTGCCAACTCTTTCTAAAAGTATCCAGAGAAGACTCAATGGACTTTTTAGATGCTTCGTTCCCGTCGAAGAATAACAGCAGGTCCATCTGCTGTTTCGGTGTGCCGTATTCGCTGTCAAATTGTTTGACCATATCGTTCGGCGGAAGGAGTGTGCGACCCAACATTTTTACCGTGTCCAGGGTCAGTCCAATCATTTGTGCGGAAGGTTCGTAGCTTTTGTAAACCAGTTCACTGCAGACCAGCGACGAATCAGTCTGAAAATCAAAATTGAAATCGTACGGACGACCCCAATAATGAAATGCACGCAAAATGGCCATGGCTTTTTCCTTTTTTGTGCGACGCGGTCTGAGCACTGCTATTGAGTCCGCATCCGCCGAATGTTCCAGTGTCGTAAAGCTCACCCCCTCGCTGATTGCCTCCAGGACTCGCGGGACATTCCCATGTTCAGGATTTGTGCTGCGTTCATATGCGTCCGGGTATTTCAACCGAATGAGCGATTCAAAGTTGCCGTCAGGGGATCCTTGTCCGGAAACCCATCCTGTCATATCGGAACTGCTGAAATATCGCTGCCGTTCTTCGGCTGTTCCGATAAAGAGAGCGGCGTGAGGCCAAAATCCCGGTAATCCTATATTGGAAAGGTACCACTCGCGTCTTTCGAGAAGAATATCTCCGGGTTCCAGCTTGGGCAACATCTCACGGATCTGTTCGGCAGTGATAAGAGATTTATTGAACCGTGCCACTTTGGTGTCGCCCACAAACTCAGATACTCCGGCCTGCACGGGGAACCATGCGGTAAATCCCATTTTGCGCACAAGGTTCATTGCATTTTTGAATGTCTGAACCTCTCCTTTTCCCTTTCCGGATTTCCAAATATAGGCCGCGTCGTCGCGTATGGCGGCGCGTACATCAGGGTAATTGCTGCCTCCGAAAAAACTGCAGATGATTTCCAATGCGCCGAATTCTGCCCCCCGCGCGATATTCAAGAATCTGAATTTAAATTGTGTGTACGTTTCTGAAGAAAGTCCCAGCTCAGGGACCGGCTCATTCAGAATGGTTTCAAATTCAGGATTCTTTTCGGCCAGTTCAATCCATTCAAGTGCAAATCGATACTCTGCAAGAAATGCGGAATATGCGGTCAAAAATGATTTCTCCCTTGTCTCGGATTTTCCGCCGGGGAAATTCTGGTAATACTTACCCGCAGAATCCAGCGCCAGAAAGTAGTCCAGAATGGATTTCCATGTCTGCCAGACTTCTTTCCTCTCCGACTGGGACATGAGTCGTCCACTGTTTTCAGCATGGGGTAAAAACAGGTCCGGCCTAGTCATAGCTGACGCCAGAATATTCTGTAAGCCGCTGCGGTATATCTGGACCGCTTTCATATCTGATTCAAGCCGTTGTTGTACAGGCGCGGGGTCTCTCTGACCGGAGTGGCCAGTCACATTCAGCTGACACAGCGTACCCAGCGCAACAACTGTAATCATTACAGCGTAATGAATGGGCGCTCTTTTCATTGTGATATATCCAATGCGTTTATTTCTTCCGCGTGCCCGAATATCGACCACTTGTTTCCGGGCACGCCGGCAAAAGCTCTCTCATACCGGCCTCGCCCAGCCGTATCCGAGTGTACATTCCGAATCAATATCTTTTTTACGTTTCCGGGATACTTTACGGCCAGCTTACCATAAATTTCCGGATCCATCTCACCAGAATCTCCGACGAGAATGAACTGTCTGTCCGGAAACTGATTGAATATTAGTTCTAGCACACCGGTTTTGTATTTGTCAGGATTCTCAAACAAGTTAAAGAAGCTGGTGTCTTTCCATCGGAAATATTTGAGATGCATTGCACCTTCCGGGAATCCGCGGTCTGCCATGAATTTTGAGAGAGGTGGATATAATTGCCACGGACTGGCTGAGACATAGTGAAATACAGCGCCGGACCGCTCCAGCTCACGGTACAGGTTGGCCATTCCCGGCACGTCTCTGAACTCTTTTACAAAGGTGTTTTGAATCAGCGCTTTGCGGTCCAGCACCTCGCTGATTTTGATTGTATCATCTATATCGCTGATGACAGAAATTCCCGGACCGTTGATCAATCTTGCTGTCCCGGTATACGTCTTGTGGCCGGCGTCGCAAACTGTTTCAAAGAATATCGATTCGGAGGTATTCTGCCCGTCCTGTTTGGTACTTGGTTCCAGTGGAACAGTCACCTCATATTCAAAGTGCCCGTTCGGCCTGCTGGGCTTGAGTTGATATATTTTATTCCGAATCCGCACAGTGATTTTCTTGCCGCGTTCGTTGTCAACGAAGAATAAGCGTGACCTTTCCTTGAATATCTTGGACTCAATTTCATCTTCACTCAAATTGATAAGCCGTCCGAATGTATTGCTGAGTGATTTGACAGTTGGGGAATCTGTTTCTGGCTCGAATATCCATCCATGAATTATTACTTTCCATGCCTTCTGCTCATTATTGAAGCGACCGGTTGTCGGAAAAAATATAATTTGTTCATCTGCTTTGATTGAACAAGCACGAATGTCCGCCACGCTTTGCAGCAGCGTTACTGTCAGTAAAAATGAGAGTGTCAGCGTTCTAGAAATGATGTTACATGTCGGCATATTTTCGATGCAGCGTCAGGGCTTCCAATCCGTTTGGCCGATTGCGACATTTTTGTTATCTGTGCTGAACCAAGGATTTTTTCAAGACGTGCCGGAAGTTCCTTTATGTGGTTTACTCGAATTGCGGCACCCTTTTCCAGAAGATACTTGCTATTCGCCTCTTCTTGTCCTGGTATGGGATTCAGCAAGACCATGGGTTTGCCGGACGCAAGAGACTCAGAGGATGTAAGTCCACCGGGTTTGGTAAGAATAATTTCCGATATTGCCATCAACTCATGCATGTTGGATACAAATCCAAGAACGCGCGTAGGATGACTGTAATCACGAGAGGATAACCTCTGGCGAAGCGATTCGTTCTTGCCCGCGACAACTACGACCTGCACATCATTTTTTAGGCGATTCAGCGATGAAACAATTTCTTCGAGCGGTCCCATACCGAATCCGCCGCCCAGCACAAGGACTATTTTCATATCGTCCCGCAGGCCGAGCTTCCTGCAGATTGCGTTCAAATCGAGTATCCGCGAAAATCTTGTAGATACAGGTATACCCGTTATCCTGATCTTTGCAGGATCTACATCTCGGGCTACTAGACTGAATAGCGTATCATCAGTCGCAACACAGTACAGATCAACGCACGGTTCGGTCCAAAGTGCGTGCGCTTGAAAATCAGTAACGACACATGCAACGTGAGGGAACTTCATATCGGATTTGTCCTTCTTCAGGGACCCCATAATTTCCAGAGGCAAAAAGTGCGTGCAGACAACGGCATGCGGCCGAAACTGTTCCAGATACCTGATGAATGGCCTGGACATCCACTTTGCAGATATTCTCCGCAAGGCAGTCATTTTCTTTATGAGTTTAGGATCGTCGGTTTTCCTGAAGTAGTGGCCGTAAATATCCGGCGCATGCTCAATTACTTTCACATAACCCTTGACGTAAAGTTGTCTATAAAACTTCGGTGTAAAGTCCAGCACGTCCACTCTTTTGACTTTATCATGCGGACACGCTTGTTTCCAGACTTCTTCCAGAGCAGTAGCCGCCTGAACGTGTCCGCTACCGCAAGTAACCGTGGCGATCAAAATTCTCATTTTAGTTTTTCTTGGATAGAACACACTCTTTGGTGGACATTGTCTGAAAATCCACAGGGCTGTGTCCTGGAGTCATTTCCCATTATACAGGCATTATAGAATATGATCACAAACCATGCCATGCAGATTTGTTTGCATTTCGTCAACGCATGAGCGATATCTACCAGCATAATACGTAGCACATGACGATTTTACTTTCTTAGCTCCATTGTCTTCCTGTCAGAATAGTATTTGCTCACATTGAGTGAGCACACTTTCATTTATCCGGCAACTGGTTAACCTGCCTCTTCCCCGCCACTACGGCGGGCATGGGCAAGCCCCTTTAGCTTTGCGGCGCGCCCTCTCTCTCGAGCGCCACCCTTGCCTTCCCTGCAAGACCTATTCAGTCTATATCGGATTGTCCTAATACTGCATATTTTTACCATAACTTCAGCCCATTTTACCCTCGATAATTGTTACAATTTTGTAACTTTTTATTGGCCAGTTCAATGTACCGCCTCACAAGCGTGCGTCTAAATTGAAAAACACCTGCTGTTCTGCTATAATCAAAAAGATATGAAGATTCATCGACTGAAAAGCTTTTTCGTCATTTTTCTCTGCGGAGCGCTCACGCTTTCGCTGACCGCCTGCCCCAAGAAAAAGCTTTCCAAAAAAACTGCGGAAGAACTGGCTGAAGAAGAGAAAGAGGAGATTCCGCCGGAAGAAGAATGGTCGGAATCTGAAGAACTCGATATCCGCGGCAAAGATTTTGTCAGCTCAAAAGAACTCTCGAACATCCGTTTCGATTACGATTCGCCGACGCTTTCCGACGAAGCGCGTGAAATCCTCGCCCGCAATGCGGAATTCCTCAAAAAAAACAAACAACTTGAGATTCTCATCGAGGGTCACTGCGATGAGCGCGGCACCATCGGATATAATCTCGCTCTCGGTCAAAAACGCGCCATTGCCGTGCGCAAATATTATATGTCCCTCGGCATCAGGCCCAAACGCATGGGCTCGCTTTCCTATGGAAAAGAGAAACCAGACTGCATCCAGTCCACCGAGGATTGCTGGTACCAGAACCGGCGCGCCGAAACCAAGGTCCGCGAACCGAAAATCATAGAAAAACCCAAACCTGCCGAGGACAAACCTAAAGAAGGCGGGGAAACTGTCAAGCCCGACGACAAACCCAAAGACACCCCAGACCCTGAAAAAGTAAAGGAACCGGAATCTTCGCCCTGACACTATTATCAAATTGAACAGATTCAGAGTCTTGACTCTTTACATTGCCTTGTGCTTGGCCGCCGGATGCGTGGCCACGACCACGGACATTGACCGAGTACAGGAATCTCTCACCGACTCCTCCAACACGCTCCGCACTCTGCAGAAAAGTCAGGCGGACCTGATTTCAAAAATGGACCAGCTCGACCGTTCGCTCGTCAGTCTCCGCGAAAAGCTCGACGAAAACCAGAAGCGCATGACTTCGCTCACCCAAAAGCTCGACGACACTCAGGTGCGGCTCGGCGGACGGATGGAAACCATCTCTCGGCTCCTGTCCCAGGCCACCACGCAGGCGTCCGTGCCGGTGCCGGGCGAACTTTACCGCTCGGCATACGCGGATTATCAGTCGGGGAAACTGGACCTGGCTATCAGCGGGTTCAAAAGTTTTATCGAGAGATATCCGGAAAGCGACCTGACGGATTCGTCACAGTTTTATCTGGCGGATTCGTATCTGGGAAAACAGAATTTTGACCGCGCGCGCGAAGAATTCGACAGACTTCTGGGAACTGTGTCGGAGTACCGTCCGCAGGCGCTGCTTAAAAGGTCTTACGCGCTGGCCGGCATGAATCAGACTGTGGCGCAGAAAGATACCCTGGAAACTCTGGTCCGCGAATCGCCGGGTTCGCCCGAAGCTCAGACGGCTAAGCAGATTCTTGCGGAAATTGCTCCCCCCCTGCCCCAACCTCAGCCGCAGGAAACACCTGCAAAACCGGAACCGCAAAAGAAGGGGACACCATGAAATTAACTCGGAATGCAGTTCTGGCCTGGGGGATTCTTTTTGTCCTGCTCATTTCAGCGCCATCCCAGTCCGCAGACATTTACCTTCAGATACAACGCGGGGAAAAGGCCACAATCGGGCTGCCTACATTCATCACCAAAAGCGCGGCAGAATCTGACCAGACAATCACGCGCAAAATGCACGAACTGGCCAAGAGCGACATCCTTTTTTCGCGGCTGTTCAATATCATGGAAGACGGACCGTTGGTAGATACGCCGCGCATTGATTTTCCGGGATGGGAAAAGGCGGGGACCGACGTGCTTGTCACAGCCAATGTCAGTGTGAAATCAGAAAATACCCTGCATATGGTGGCGTCGCTATACGAAATTCCGAGCGGCAATCCGGTGTTCCAGAAAATTTACCGAGGGTCAAAGAATTCCTGGCGGAGTATGACGCACGAATTTGTGGCGGATATCCTGTTCCGGTTCACCGGACGCCGCGGCGTGTCCGAATCCAAAATTGTTTTTTCCAATAATGCGACTGGTTCCAAGGAACTTTACACCGTGGACTTTGACGGCGACAATCTTAAACGGATCACTGCGGACAAAAGCATATCCATGCTCCCGCGCTGGTCGCCGGACGGAAAAGAAATCATATTCACTTCTTTTCGCAGCGGCAATCCGGACCTTTACATTCATTCCCTGGGTAAAGCTACAACCCGAGCCGTTTCCACGCGCAAAGGTCTCAACACCAGCGCATCCTTCTGGCCCGACGGTAAACAGATAGCAGTCACACTCTCGCATGAAGGATCGCCCAGCATTTATCTGGTGGACCGCAGCGGCAAGGTGCTCCGGCGTCTGACCAATATGAAAGGCGCGGACACTTCTCCATCCGTTTCGCCCGACGGACGCAAGATTCTTTTCACCTCCGACCGTCCGGGCTGGCCGCAGATTTATATCATGGACGCGGACGGTTCCAACGTGACCCGGCTGACGGAAAAAGGGTACTGTGATTCGCCTGTCTGGTCTCCCACCGGGGACAAGTTCGCCTACTCGCGCGGCACGGACAAGGGAAAACATGACATTATTGTGCAGGATTTTGCCACAGGCAACGCGTTCCAAATCACGGACAATTCCGGGTCCAACGAAAACCCGTCTTTTTCGCCCGACGGGCGGTACCTTGTTTTCACCACCACGCGCAACAAAAAGCACGAACTTTATCTAACATCCATAGACGGGTCCGTACAGAAAAAGCTGGCGGATATTCCGGGCGAAAGTTTTACGCCTTCCTGGGGTCCTTAAATGACCGCTTCATTTTCAATTAAAGAGATGTTCCTGCTCGGGTGGCCTATCCTGAGCGTATTGCTGATATGTTCCATGGTGTCGCTCGCGGTTATTCTTGAACGGTGGGTGTTTTTCAGAAAACGTAAAGTGGACGTGAAAGATTTTTTTGCCAAAATTGAAAAGGTGCTGGCGCAGGGCAAAGAAGCGCACAGTCACTGCGCGTCGCTCGGCGAACCCATGTGCACCATTGTCCGCGCCGCGCTGACCCACAAGGACGGTTCCAACGACTCGCTCGAACTTGCCGTTGACCGCACTATCCGTATCCAGGTGGGCGAGTTGGAAAGTTCTGTCCCGCTCCTCGGTACCGTTGCAGCGGCTGCTCCGTTTATCGGTCTTTTGGGCACGGTCATCGGAATCATCCGCGCGTTCAAGTCGCTGGCTACAGCCGGAGCAGGCGGACCGCAGGTCGTTGCAGGAGGCATTGCCGAAGCGCTAGTGGCAACAGCTTTCGGACTGATGGTCGCCATTCCCGCGCTCGTGGCGTACAACTACTATTCCACCAAAATCCGGCGCATGACGGAAAGTATGGAAATCTGCGCGGACGGCGTGGTGGACCTTATCGAGAAAAAATGAAAGTCCATATCGGACCGCGCGACAAGTTTCCGCTGATGTCGGAAATCAACATGATACCGCTCATCGACGTGTCGCTGGTCCTGCTGATCATTTTCATGGTCGTGACGCCGTTCCTCGTTTCATCGCAAATTAAAATCAATCTGCCCAAAGCCGTGACCGGACTCCCGCCCGACACCGAACCCATCAAAATACAGGTGACAGGACACGGCACTTTTTATCTTGAAGGCGAGGCAGTGCATACGGAAGACCTGCCTGCCATGCTCAACGCACTGCTGAAGAAAAGCAAAAACCCGACGGTGCTCATCGAAGCGGACGCGTCGGTCCCTTTTGAACAAGTCATCACTGCCATGGACGCGGCCAAGTCCCAGGGCGCGCAAAAACTCGGCGTGGCTGTCACCAACCCCAACAACTCAAAACCGTGAATTCCGGAGGGCTCAGCAGCCGGTACCTCACCTATTCCGCGCTGATTCATCTGTCCATACTCGGCGCACTCATACTTTCCACACTCGCCAAACCTGCGCGCAAAGAATATTATTCCGTGGACTTTTTCGGAGGGTTACCGTCGGGCGGAGGAGGGGCTGCACAGGCGGCGGAAACCATTCCCGAAACGCCCAAAGAAGAAGTCAAAACCAAAGTGGTCAACCCGGCCGAAGATCTCCTGCTCAAAGCAAATAAGAACGCTGTCGAAGAAAAGAACGTAAAAGAAATCGTGTCCGACGTGCCTCAAGTGCCGTCCATCCCGGTACCCAAACCCATCGGCAGGACCGGAGCAGTGTCGTCGGTGCCGAACGCAGTGCCCGGCGGACAGTCAGGCGGAATCGGTATCGGGTTCGGTCCGGCGGGTTCGGGGTCAGGCGGTTCAGCGGGCGCGGGCAATTTTCCCTACGCGTGGTATGTTGCCAGCGTCAGACAAAAGCTGGACCAGAACTGGAACGTGTCGTCAGGTTTTCCCAACAGGATTTACGCGCAGGCGGTTTTCACCGTGACAAAGAATGGTTCGCTGAAAGATATTGAGATTGAAGAAAGCTCGAAGAACGAAATTTTTGACCGCGCCGTGCTGAGAGCTGTGGAACAAAGCAACCCGTTTCCGCCGTTACCGTCGGGATTTCAGGAACCCGACCTCCGCATCCACGTCCGCTTCGCCCTAAAAAGATAACCCCGTTCTAAACTTCCTCCACCTGGACGGGGGAGGACCGAGGTGGGGGTGAAAACAGA
>CAYHWZ010000040.1:10513-11678 GCA_964359975.1 uncultured Elusimicrobia bacterium
TCTTCGGAGCGTCGTGGAACCTGGGCGGATTATCCGTGCGTATCTTGTCAAACGCCGACCGGTCCTCGCGAATCAGTTCCACAAAAGAGTCCACCACTTTCGGATCGAACTGAGTCTCCTTGTTCTTCTGAAACTCTTTTATCACCGTATCCAAATCCCAGGCCGCGTGATACGTGCGTCCTATCCACATGGTGTCAAACGCGTCCGCCACGGACAGAATGCGCGCGCCCATCGGAATTTCCTCGGATTTCAGCCCGTCCGGATACCCGGTGCCGTCCCACTTCTCGTGGTGATATTTCACATACTGCTTCACGCGGCGCAGTTCCTGAATCGGTTCCAGGATTTTGAGCGAAATGAGCGGATGCTCCTTAATGGACTCGTATTCCTCGATGGACAGACGCGACGGTTTCATCAGAATAGAATCCGAAATCCCTATCTTGCCCACATCGTGCAGCAGCCCTGCCACCTGAATGTCCTGCACATCATCTGAATTCACGCCCATTTTCTGCGCGATTTTGGCGCAATATTTCGCCACGCGCTTTGAGTGACCCTCGGTGTACGGATCCTTGGCTTCAATCGCGCGCGCAATGGCCTCGACGGTATTGATGAAAAGTTTCTGCAGCGAGCGGTGCTTTTCAATCAAAGCCGCGGTACGGTTCTCGATTTTTTCTTCGAGGAACTGCTGATACTCGCGGTTTTCCCGTTCCAGACGCACGCGTTCAATCGCCTTCTTGATGCGCGGCAGGACCAGCTCGAATTGATACGGTTTGGTCACATAATCCAGCGCGCCTTTACGCATGGAATCAATGGCCAGCTTCATATTTTTCTCCGCGGAAAGCACGATGATGCCCACTCCGCTGAACTGCCTCTGAATCTGTTCGATGAGTTCAATCCCGTCCATCACCGGCATCATGATGTCCGTCAGCACCAGACGGTACTGATGCTCCACATTTTTGCGGAGCAGAGCGAGCGCTTCCGTCGCAGAAAAAGTCCCGTCGCAGATGTAGCCCTCCTGCATCAGAGCCACAGACATCAGCGATACTGCGTCTTCGTCGTCGTCCACCACCAGAACTTTATCTCTCATAACACGCTCCTGTTTGAAGTCCCCCCGGCGTCAGGCATCGTTGCCCGACTTTGACTTCACAATCTCCTGCAATTTCAAAAC
>CAYHWZ010000041.1:0-11382 GCA_964359975.1 uncultured Elusimicrobia bacterium
AAAAGTTGCGACGTTGTATGCTGATGCGACCAAGGGGCAGGGGAGAGCTGTTTTGGTCTGGGATATCACCGGTAAGTTGGTGAAGACATTTGATGTCAACCCGGGAGAGATATATGCGTCGTTGGCCAAGGTGCAGTATAGTCCCGATGGTCAGTACATATGCGCAACAGCCAGTAAGAGAGCGCGCGCTTATGACAACCGGAGTGTCCACCCCAACCGGCTGAACATTTGGAAATCAGATGGTCAGTTCGTTAGGAGCATTGAAATGCCCGGAAATTCTGAAACTGTGCGACTGTGGACATTTGCGTTTAGCGCGGACGGTAGTAAAATAGCGGCATCGTATGAAAATAAAATTGCGGTCTGGGGACTGGATGGGCGTTTGATTAAGACGCTTGAGGTTCCTACAGATCATGTACACACAATTTTGTTCGGACATCATGGTGAACTCATCGCCGCCTTCTATGACACAATATTTTTCTGGGACAGCAGCTATCGTTTTGTAAAGTCCATGAATGGCAGGTGGTCTGATTTGCATAAGGTTGCTTTCAGTCCGGACGGGAAGTATTGGTTGATGGGGCTGGGACAGATGAAAAGGATTTGGAACATGCATACAAATCCAGTCGGCACGATTGATTCTCAACCCAGCTATTTTAGCGCAAACGGTGTGTATTCCGTCTATCTTGAAGACAATGGTATCAAAGTCACTCGTCCTTGGGATTTGCAGTGGCAAGCAAGAATGTTCCTTAAGTTCGGTGATATGATTCGGCCAGAAAAGATGTCTATTTCAAATGACGGCAAATATGTGGCGACGATTAACGGATACCAGTTGGAAGTATGGAACTCAAAGGGGCAAATTGTTCAAAAACAATCATGCGGGCATTTTCCCCTTTCCCCGGTATTCAGTCCGAGCGGCGAAGCACTTGCCTACATCGTTGACAATGAGATTGTCCACTGGAAATTCAAGGAGGATTCAAGAACAAGCGTCCGTATTACTAATACTCCAAGCCAGATCAGATTCAGTCTTGACGGCAATTTTATTGTCGTGAGTTGCATGGCCGGGTACCATTTTCTTGGATTGTGGAGAGTTAGCAGTCCCAATGTTACAACATTCGGCAATATATCAAATTACGGATTTCCAATCGCTGTCAGCGCCAGTTATATTGCGTGCGGATTTGATAATGGCAACATTGAACTTTGGAATTTTGGCGGTAAGTTCGTCAAGTCGTTAAAGGCTCACCATGCTCAAATATATGATTTGGCAATAAGCCCGGACGAACGGCATCTCATATCGGTTGCTGGAGACGGAACTGCAAAAATGTGGAATATTGGAACCGGTGAATATCTATCATTTGCCGGTTCGGAAACGAGTGAAGACTGGATTATGTATACGCCTGACGGCTATTTCGATTCCTCCCAGAAAGGAGGAAAGTTGGTGGCCATGGTGAATGGTATGAGCGTTTTCGGCGTAGATCAGTTTGCTGTAAAGAATAATCGTCCGGATATTATTTTGAAACGGATAGGGCTGGGAACAAATGAATTGATAAGGCACTTTTACAGTCAATTTAGGAGGCGGATTGCCAGGGCTGGATTGTCGGATAAGCAATCGTGGGGGGAATATCATATTCCAAAAGCAACGATATTCCATACGAAACGAGACGGAAAAAAACTGACCCTAACTTTCAAGCTGAACGACACAAAACGCAAGCTCAAGCGGTACAATATTTACGTCAACGATGTCCCGCTGTATGGTTCTTATGGAAAAGATGTAGCCGGTTCATATGTTCTCAAGACCGAAGTCATTGAACTAAGCAGTGGCAAGAACAAAATCGAAGTGTCGTGCATGAATGACGCAGGTGCGGAATCGTTCCGTGAATTGACTTTCGCAGAATATAAACAGGAAACCGCGCGGGACTTGTACTACATCGGGTTCGGAGTGTCGCGGTACAAGAACCCTGCCATCAGCTTGAAGTACGCGCACAAGGATGCGCAGGACCTTTCCGCGCTGTTCGCCGGGATGAAGGGGAAATTCAACAATGTCTACGCCAAAACCTATCTGAACGAAGACGTTACCGTGGAGAATATTCAGAAAGCCAAAGACCTGCTGAAGAACGCTAAAGTGGACGACACGTTCGTGCTGTTCATCGCAGGCCACGGAGTGCACGACAAAGACGCGGAGGCGGACTATTATTTTCTCACCTACGGCGCAGACTTGAACAATCTGCCGAAGACCGCGGCGAACTTTGACTTGATTGAAGATTTGATGCAGGGCATTGCGCCGCGCAACAAACTATTTTTGATGGACACGTGCGAGTCGGGTGAAGTGGAAGAGAAAACGCAGGACCGGTACTATGCGATGGCCGGCAGCCGTGGCCTGACTGCTAGGACCACGCGCGATGTGAAAGTGTCGGGCAAGAGCTCAGGCGCCCCGCCAAGAGAATATCTGCTGGACCGCGACAGATTCATCTACAACGACCTGGTCCGCAGGTCAGGCGCGATTGTGTTTTCATCGAGTCGGGGCGGAGAGTTTTCTTATGAAAAAGACGAACTGCAGAACGGGCTTTTCACCAAAGCCGTCATCAATGCGCTGACGCAAAAGGACGCGGACAAAGACCGTAACGGCACTATTTCAACCGACGAATTGCGCGATTATGTGAGCGCCAATGTTGCGGACGTGAGCGGCAACCTCCAGCACCCCACCGTAGACCGCGACAACATCTACCAAAAGTTCGGTTTCCCCTCGGTGAAATAGTGGGGGAGGGTCATTGCGCGGAGCCAGCGGTTTGTTCCGCATGCGAATCTTGTCGGCTGCTGCCGCAATCTGCATTTGCAGTTTACTCAAGACTCAAAATGAATCCTCCGCCGACACACTCTAGTGTAAAGTTGCAAGCAAAATTGACTCACTAGTGCAACGAATATTGACCCAGAAAGCGAATTTATTCTAATGAAATCTCATGTCAAATATATCGCAGGGGTGGGTCAAAACCAATGCAACTGATGGGTCAAAATGGCGAAAATTTTACAGACATAAACAGTTATGATTGAATACAGATGTGAATGTGGATGTGTCTATGAATTGGGCGATCAGTACGCAGGGAAACCTGTTGTGTGTTTTAAATGCAGCTGCACGGGAGTTGTGCAGAGTCAGAATGTAGAGCCATCCGTTAATAAGCAGAGAATAGTTGCTCCGCAGACAGCACTATCATCAGAACAGGAACAGATGCTCGCGCCTGCGGGGTTTTGGATACGAGTTCTTGCGAGCTTTGCGGATAATGTCATAATCATTATCCTTTCCATTATTCTGGCGGTCCTGATAAATTTATTACTGAGATCATCATTTCTCAATATGATTGCCTATTTGTTCTCATTCACTATAAATTGTATCTATTACACGGTGCTCACAGGGGAAAACGGGCAGACCTGGGGCAAGAAACTTTTCGGTATAAAAGTAATAAAAGCCGATGGCACCACGATGACTTACGGACGTGCGTTCGGGAGATGTTTCGCGTTCTTCTTTTCCTATCTGACGCTGGGTGTAGGATTCCTCCTTGCGGGATGGAATCCTAAAAAGAGAGCGTTGCATGATTTTATCTGTGGAACAAAAGTCATCCGAACAAAAAAAGCAGGAACAGTTCTTGTCGTAATTTGTTCTGTGCTTCTATTTGTAATTGTTGGCAGTTTTATCGGAACATTTGCATATGTTTTCACGACGAAATTTAACCACATGCAGAGCAGGCAGAATGAGGGGATGACAAAAGGATCTTTGGTACATCTCCGCTCTGCTCTAAATATATATGCTCAAGATCATGGGTCCGGCTCTTTACCGTTTCGAGCGGGCGATTTGGATATCGATCTTTTAAAGACCAGATTGAAAAGCGGGAGGACTATTGACAAAATAATACTTCAACGCTTTGTCTTGTCCAAAACGCCTCTGGAAAATCTGACAGAAGCACAAGCAGTGGATCAGTTTAATTCCATTTTAAAAATGCCTGCGTTGTATTTTTTTATTGACATCAAAGAGCGCGCTTTGTTACCTCCAGCGCCGGCCCATCTATTTAACATGGCAATAGAATTTCAGCGATTTTCAAAAACACTAAGTTATCAGGAACTTTTAACTTTAAACAAGGCTTTGTTGCAGGCTATGTATCCGCTAGAAACAGCGAAGAGCCGAAAATCTCAACCCGCGGCTTCATTGAAACTTCTTGTCCCCAAATATCTCCCTCAAATAGATGCGGTGTCACTCGGCAAATATCACGCCGATTCAAGCCAAATAATAACTTTTGAAGATAAAATCAATCCGGAAGATCTTGACAAGGGAGGTTGGGCTTATGATTCAAAGAGTGGGAGTGTTTATATCAATTGCACCCATACCGACAGTAAGGGCGTCCCCATGTTAAACTGGTGAGGATTAGAAACTATAGAAACGGGATCCCTTGTTCGAAATCTGTAAGATACACATATTTTTGACAGCCTGAAGTCAGCTCCTATTACACTATAGTTGTTTTGAATTTCTTCAGAAACCCTTTCTAAAAGCTACTAACAAATACCTCTATCTGCCCCCCTAAGATACGAGTCACTATTTTTTGCATACATTAAATTGACTTCCGCTCGGCGGTATTATACGATTTTGGATATGAGACAACGGGTTTTTGTTACGGGCGCGTCCGGGTTTGTGGGGCGGAATGTGGCGGCAACGCTGATTTCCAAAGGGTACGGCGTGGTCTGCTGGAACCATCGCGCGGGATTTTCTCTGGACAAGGCGCAGGTTTTTAGCGGGGATTTGGCGGATGCTTCCGACTCGGCGCGGCGCGCGCTCGGCGATGCTCTGCGCGGGTGCGATGCGGTGGTGCACCTGGCAGGGAAAACTTCCGAAGGTACTGCGAATGCGGAGTACACGGAATCTGTCAATGTGGGCGCTACTCAGCGGCTGGCGGAATTGGCCAAAGAGTGCGGGGTGAAACGGTTTGTCTTTGTCAGCAGTCAGTCGGCGCGCATCAGCCGGGCAGGGAGTTACGGCGCGTCCAAGAAAAGAGCGGAAGACGTTCTGCTGAAATCCGGTGTGGACGCGGTGATTTTGAGGCCGGCGATTATTTATGGGAGCGGAAACGCGGGTCTGTTCAAAAAATTCGCGGACATTGTGCGCAAAGTTCCGGTGATTCCGATTCCGTACACGGCAGTCACTTTTCAGCCGGTTTTCGTCGGGGATGTGGTCAGCTCGATTTTAAGCGCGCTGGAAGTTTCAAATCCTGCGGAACGCATCTTCGATGTTGCAGGCCCGGATGCGGTCACTTTTCCCGGTCTGATACGGGCAGTGGCGCGCGAACTTGGGTTCAGTCGTGTGCTGATTCCGGTTCCGATGGGGCTGTGCATTCTCGGCGCGAAAATGCTCGCGCTTGTCCTTAAAAAGCCGCCGGTCACTGTGGACAATCTCGTCGGTTTGACCGAGGTGACGCCTATAAATCTGCGCCCTCTGAAAGAGATTCTCAATGTTGAACCTGTGCGTCTGTCCGACGGTCTGAAACTGGCGCTGAAGGTGAACTGAATCATGTCCATCAAACGCGTGGCAGTGGCTGGTCTGGGAAAAATCGGGATGTTCCATCTTTCCATTTTGAAAAATCTGCCGGACACTCAAATAGTCGCGATTTCCGATAAGATGAAAGGCACGAAAAAAATGGTGAAGGGCATGGGTTTTGACGCGCCGTTCTTCGACGATGCAGGTGAACTGGTGCGGCAAGTCAAACCGGACGCGCTGTTTGCCTGCGTGCCGCCTGCGTTCAACCGCGCGATAGCGTAACAGTGCGTGTCCCACAATGTGGCGCTGTTTCTGGAAAAGCCCATGGCCGCGTCGCTGGAAGATGCGCGCGCGATTTTGAATCTGCTTCCGTCGAGCGGCGGTCCGTCGAACGCGGTAGGATACATGGTGGCTTTTTATCCGACGTTTGTGCATGCGGGGAAATTGATTAAAGAGAACGCGCTCGGCAAAATCTCGCGTTACTCCGCTTCATTATATCTCGGCGAAGTTTTTAAGAAAGAGGCCGGATGGCGGCAAAATCCGCGGATTTCCGGCGGCGGGGCATTGTCCGTGGTGGGCAGTCATTTGATCTATCTGCTGTACTCGTTTTTCGGTACGCCGGTCAAGGTGCAGTCTGCAGTGACGCATCTGTTTTCTGAAGTGGAAGACGAAGTGCAGGCCATGCTGGAACATCCGGACAAATTGACCGGGGAAGTGTCGGTTTCGTGGTCCAAGCCGGGATATTCCGAAATGGGTTTTCATATCATCGTGGATGGCGAGCTGGGCTCGGTTGAAGTGACGGAAAATACAGTCACGGTGACTGCACTCGACGGAAACAGCGCCTTTCCCGCGGGCCGGACTCAACTCTATCTCTGGGATTTGCCCGCGCCGAAACTGCCGGGCACTTTTGTGGATACGGGTCAGCAGGGTTACGCGGCGCAGGATTTTGATTTTGTCTCTTCCGTCGGAGGCGCTGGCAAACCGCGCGTCACCTGGCGCGACGCATTCGAGGTGCAGAGAATCATTGACGGTATTTACAGGTCCGCCGCAGAGCCGGGCAACTGGGTGAAACTTTGATGGAATTTATTTTGACGGACCGTTCTCTGCACGGCCAGCATCTGTTTTCCAAACATGCCGGTATTGAAGCGCAGGAAACTTTGTCGCAGAAACAGAATCTGGAAAAAGTTCTGAGGCGAGCGTGGGAATCCGGCGTGAAACAAATTCTCTGTATCTCCAACCCGCTGCTGACGGAAGTTTTGACTGCGCACGCGCGTGAATGGCCGTTCGAATATTCTGTGATGGTACCGAACTTTGCGCAGTTTGTGCGGGACAGTTCGCATTACGGTACCACGGGCGCGGCCGTGCGTCGCGTGATGAAAATGCCTCTGCTAGGTAAAATAAAGCTGGCCAAAGTCGGCGCGCTGAACGCAGTGGGCGTGCTTCAGTCGCGGTTCGGTATGCTGATGACTCTTTTTCTGATGGCGGAGACAGGGAGTTTTTTCAGCGCGAAAAGTTCCGGCGGTATGAAAGTGAAACGTGTGTTCATGCATCCGCAGGTGGCGGACCTGGCATTATCCCTCGGTTGCGCGGAACTTTTTATCAAATTTGAAAAGATGGTGCGGGGCGAGTTTGGCGCGGAACCCGGCATTGTCACCCGAAATTTTGCCGCGCTCGCTGCTCTGCTGAAAAATCAGTCCAGGCCGGTGAAATGGGTGATGGCGCCGTTCAATCCGCGCGGCTATGCAATGAACCCTGACCGTGAATCCTGCGAGAAAGCGCTGGCGTCATTTAGCGGAAACGTGATTGCGGATTACTGGAACCTTGCCGGCACTATCCCTGCATCAGAGTCGGAACCCCGTCTGAAAACGCTCGGTGTGCGTTTCGCGTCGCTGGAAATGTCCGATTTCCTCGACGATAAATTCAAACTTCCTAAAATCTGATTGATTGCCTGAAGAATACCCCTTTTCTTTCCCCCTTACCAAGGGGGAACACAAGGGGGTCTGTCGTTGTTGTTTATTCCGTTTCCTCGAGCCATTCTTTCATTTTATGCAGGTCGAGAGGTTTGCGCATGACATGTTTGGCGGACTGGGTTTCAGGTTCGTCGAGGATGGCGCGGTCTTTTTCGTCCAGCATGAGGAAGATTTCAGGTTCAGGGTCATTGGCTTTAAGCGTTTTGATAAGTTCCAGGTTCGGTTTGCCCTGGAAAACAGGGTTGATGAAGACATATCTGGGTTTGATGAAAAATGCCGACAGCATGGCTTCGCGCGGCGTGGATGCTGTTTCACCGGTAAACCCGTATCCGTGCATAAAGTTCAGTATGTCCAGCGCGTCCAACTGTTTCTGCTCCACTACAAGAATCTGGCGCGATTTTTGACGGAGCGTGTATCCCCACCGGTACATGTCCATATCGCTGACGTGCGCGTCGGGGCGGACAGGCGCGGTCTGAACAGTCTGGTCTGAAACCGGCGGCTTTGCGCGGTTAAATTCCACTCCGATTTCGTACCGGGAATCTTCTTCCCGCCTCTTCATCCAGATGACTCTGCCCAGCGCGGCATTTTCTTTTTGCCAGCCCGGCACCCAGTTCAGCCCGACGATGCGGAGCCATCCGTTCTGTTTCAATGCGGATTCGAATACTCTGTACGGGCACCTTTCCAGCGCGCAGGAAAAATCTTTCACTTCCAGTCCGCAGTCAAAACAGCTTTTGGCTTGCACGGAAATAGGAGGCCAGACAAGTTTAAGTCCGCGCTGGGTGAAATCTTCCAGGTCCGCTTCGATTTTCATCCGTACGGCAGGATACTCGCCGGCAGGACTGCACACTACGGTCTTTTCCGTCAGAAATCGGTCGCTGATTCTTCTGTCTGTTTGTGCGTTCATTTTAGCCCCTCCCCAAATGCTTTTTCCTTATACAAGAAAATTATACACGGTGCGGCCTTAAGGAATCCTTTCAATTTTGTAACATATTTGTAATGTTTGGCAGGGAGCGGGTTGACTTAAATTCAAGGGATTTCGCATAATACATTGAAGGACAGGATAAAGGAAAAACTCTCATTCATCATCTAACTCAATACTGGCCGTATATTACCGGCGCGCTTAGTGTGGCGGTTTCGCTCAGCGTGTCAATGCATGCCATTCTGTACAAGCGGGACGTGCGCGCTACCGTAGGGTGGGTGGGCGTGATTTGGCTGGCTCCGTTCATCGGCGCGGCGCTTTATGTGCTGTTCGGTATCAACCGTATTGAGCGGCGTGCGGCCCGTCTGCGCGGCGCGCCTGCTGAAGTCAGTCTCGCTCCGCCGGAATCTCTCCCTGACCTGCATTTGCCCGAACCTGCCAGCCATTTCAAAAGTCTGTTCCGTCTCGTCGGGGCCATTGTGCGCAAACCTGTTTTGCCCGGCAACCGCATTGTTCCTTTATATAACGGCGAAGAAGCGTACCCTGCCATGCTCTCAGCCATCCGCGGAGCGCAAAGGTTTGTGTACCTCGCCACCTACATTTTTGACTGGGATGAGAAGGGGAAAGAATTCGTTCAGGCGCTGAAAGAAGCGGTGCAGCGCGGCGTGAATGTGCGCGTACTGATAGACGATGTCGGCGCGCGAAATTCGTGGCCCACGGTCTTTGACGCTCTGGAAGAAGCCGGCGTGCGTGCGGAATCGTTCATGCCGACCCGCGTGCCCATGCGTGCGCCGTTCATGAACCTGCGCAACCATAAGAAAATCCTGATTGTGGACGGCGCTGTTGGTTTTACCGGAGGAATGAATATCAGCGCAGACCATTGCCCGTCGCTGACTGCCGACGACCCGATTTTGGATGTGCATTTCCAGGTGGAGGGCCCGGTTCTCGCGCAGATGGAGGAAGATTTTCTGGAGGACTGGAACTTTGCGACGGACGAAAATGTGCGGCGGTCGGCGGGCGCGGCGCCGGCTGAAATCAAAGGCACAGTGAGCGCGCGGGGAATTTCCGACGGGCCTGACGAAGATTTTGAAAATCTGCGATGGGTCATCCACGCGGCTGTGTCCAACGCGCGCAAACGTATCCGCATATCCACTCCCTACTTTTTGCCGGACCAGTCCCTCATTATGGCGCTAAATATCGCGGCTTTGTCCGGTGTGCGCGTGGATATTCTGATACCGCAGGACGGTAACCTGCTGGTATGGTGGGCATCGCAGGCGAAGTTTTGGCAGCTCTTGGAACGCGGGTGCAGGATTTATGTTTCGCCGCCGCCGTTCGACCATTCAAAGCTGATTGTGATTGACGGTGAATGGAGTCTGATCGGGTCTGCAAATCTTGACCCGCGCAGTCTGCGCCTGAACTTTGAATTCAATCTGGAATGTTATGACCCGGAACTGGCGCACAATCTGGAATCCAGATTCGAGGAACGGCTGAAACATTCGCGCGAGTTATCGAAGGATGAAATGGACCGCAGACCGTTTTTTGTTAAATTGCGTGATGGTGCTGCGCGCCTGCTTTCGCCGTACTTGTAGGACCCCTTTTTACCAAGTTTGTTGAGATAATCGGTCGTCATTCCCGCGAAAGCGGGAATCCAGACAAAAGATTAAGCGTAATACTTGGATTCTTCGGTCAAGCCGGAGAGTGACGGATTTAAAAGAAGTTGTAGACGCAATGAGTTAGCTGTTTTTCTTAAGCAGTTCCTTCAGAAATTTGCCCGTATGCGAGCGCGGATTTTTCACGATTTGTTCCGGTGTGCCTTCGCCGACAAGTTCGCCGCCGTGGTCTCCGCCTTCCGGTCCTAAATCTATAATCCAGTCCGCTGTTTTTATCACTTCCAGATTGTGTTCAATCACCAGCACTGTGTTTCCGGTATCCACGAGACGGTGGAGCACGGACAGCAGTTTTTCCACGTCGGCAAAATGCAGGCCGGTGGTGGGTTCGTCCAGCAGATAAAGCGTGCGCCCGGTGGCGCGGCGGCAGAGTTCCGTGGCGAGTTTCACGCGTTGCGCTTCGCCGCCGGAAAGTGTAGTCGCGGCCTGCCCGAGTTTAATATATCCGAGCCCGACTTCGTTCAGCGTGGCAAGCACGCGCGCTATTTGCGGTACCGGCTCAAAAAATGTGTGCGCGTCCGACACCGGCATATCCAAAACCTCGGCGATATTTTTGCCTTTGTACCGGATTTGCAGTGTCTCTTCATTGAATCTTTTCCCGCCGCAGACTTCGCATTTCACATAAACGTCGGGGAGGAACTGCATTTCGATTTTAATAGTGCCGTCCCCTTCGCAATTTTCGCACCGCCCGCCTTTGACATTGAATGAAAATCTGCCGGGCTGGTACCCTTTGCGTTTGGATTCCGGCACCAGTGAAAAAAGTTCGCGCATCGGAGCCCACGCGCCTGTGTATGTGGCCGGGTTGGAACGCGGTGTCCTGCCGATGGGCGACTGGTCCACGACAATCACTTTGTCCAGATGCTCGATGCCGCGCACTTGCCGCGCTTTGCCCGGCACTTCTTTGGCATTGCTTAATTTCCACGACAGGTGCTTGTGTAAAATTTCATAAATCAGAGTGGACTTGCCCGAACCCGACACGCCGGTCACGCAGACAAAATTGCCGAGCGGGATTTTAACGTCGATGTTTTTCAGATTGAACTGTTCTGCGCCGACAATTTCCAGAAATTTGCCGCTGTGCATGCGCGGTTTGCGGAGCGGGATAGTGATGTGTCCGGTCAGATACTGGCCGGTAAGCGAACGTTTTTCCGCGAGTATTTTTGGCAGCGGGCCTTCAGCCACGATTTCGCCGCCGTGCGCGCCTGCTCCCGGACCCAGGTCAATTATCCAGTCCGCCATGCGCATGGTCTCTTCATCGTGTTCCACCACCACGAGCGTGTTGCCGATATCGCGCAGACGTATAAGAGTGTCGAGCAATCG
>CAYHWZ010000042.1:0-11327 GCA_964359975.1 uncultured Elusimicrobia bacterium
CCGGGAAGTGACTGTGCATTTTTCTTCGCCCATACCCGCGCACCTGAAACTCCAGGGAGCTGACCCCAATATTACCAAACTGAACGACATGCTTTTCGGACCGCAGGATTATGCTGTGATCGGGTGGAAATAAAGAGAGGACTCGGATGAAAATAAATGTTAAGAACAAAACAGCGGCATCGTCACTAAAACGTAAATTTATCGAAACTGCGCAAAACGCCTGCAACGCGTTCATGATGCCCGGCGGATTGTTGGCGGATTGGAACGTGGCCGACGTAAAACATGGGGAAGATTCCGAACGGTGCGTGGAAATTCCGTGGACCGCGTCCGGTGTTTCTCGGTGTGCGGGTCTGTGGCTGGATATCGGTTACGCGCACGCGGAGCCGCGCTATTGGGATTCCATTCCGCTGAACACTCTCCGGCGGTACCTGCGCTACGGATACGGTCTGGATATTGCCGATCCTAAATATCCGCACCCCATGCCGGTGGAGGTGACCGCTGACCTTGTTACCGACGACATTTCAGCTTTGCCGCAATTCAATCTCATCACCTGCATCTCGACGCTGGAACATATCGGATGCGACAACAGTGTGTACCTTGCCAACGCCGGACGGCAGAACAATCCGCTGAAAATCCAGCAAGACGTGCTCGCCAAACTGCTTTCCCAATTAACTGCCCGTGGTCGGCTTCTGCTGTCAGTGCCTTACGGCAAACATCAGGACAACGGATGGTTCATGCAATATGACGCGGCCACGCTCCGTGCGCTTTTGAATGCGGCTGCGAATCAGAAGTATGCGATATTGAGCGAATCTTACTATAAGCTGTCTGCAGGCGGATGGACAAAATGCCGCGCCGAAGATATGACCGAAGTGCTCTACAAACCCGAAGAAAAACGTGCCGCAGGCGTAGTGCTCCTGGAGATTGCGGGCCGGGACAAATAATGGCAGGCATTGCGGCCGCTATCGCCAAAATCGCGGCCACGGGTTTTGTTATCTATCTGACACTTTTTCTGCTTGGGTTGGGATTGTCGCACTACCTGATGGGCAAAAGGGGCTATTTTCAGACGGGGGCACTGGCTCCATGGATTGGCGTGATACAGACCGCTGTGCTGCTTCAATTCGCGGGATTTGCCGGGCTGGGGACCAACTTGTCATGGCCAATCCCGATTCTTGCGGGCGCCGGAACTTTGGGTTTGGCCGGAATATTTTCCGATTTTAAACGTATGGCGCACTATCTTAAGGGAGCCGCGGTTTTGGGCGCGCTGATTTCCCTGTTCACCGCTGTGCTCATGATGCCGGCGCTCACACGCAAACCTCAGGGCGTCACCAGTTTTACCATCGGAAACAACGATATCTTCGACTACACTCTCTGCGCGCAATGGCTGAAAGAAAACGGTACAGGAAAATTTGCCGAAGCGTATTTTCAGATACGCGGTCTCAACATTTATGACCCGGAATGCAAAGTCCGCCTTGCGCAATGGAGCTGGGACGCGGGCAGGGAAATTAAATGGATGGCGGCTTCGTTCGGGTATCTTGTCCGATGGCTGCCGGTCTATGTGCTGGCTTTTTGCAGTTCTGTCACGCGCGTGAATCCGGAGTATCTATACTCGCTCATCACGATTCTGTCGCTGGGGATGTCTCTGCCTTTGATGGCGGCGATGCTGAAAGGCACGTTTGGCTTGAACGGTTTTGCGGCGATGATTGCACTGTGTTTCACTGCGCTCAGTCCGCATCTTGCGTATGTGGCGTATCACGGGTTTTTGCCGCAGATAATGGCGTCGGCGCTGTTTATGGGGCTGCTCTGTTTTATGCCTGAGTATGTCGAGTCGGATGATTTCAGTCCTAAACTTGCCGCGCTCAATACACTTTTTCTTGCAGGCGCAGTGATGACCTATTCGGCTATTGTGCCTTACCTTTCGCTGAGCGCGGGTGTGATTGGGCTGATCTTGATTGTTTCGGACCGCGCGGCTTTTGTACGGTTCTTCGGGAGATTGGCGCTGATTGTAATGTTTGCCGCAGCGCTTTTGCCGTTTCACGCGTACCGTATCGCGCCTCTGCTCTGGTAAGAGTTTACGCAATCCGTCCTGCATGGAGGATGGCAGGTGACAAAGGGGAGTTACCTGTTTGCGTTTCAGTTGGGAGGATATTGGTCGGGTCACATGACGGAACCTGTGCGTGTTTCCGGAATTCTGGAATGGCTGATGAATCCGGTTTTGATTTCATTGATTATTGTCGGATTTTACGCAGTTTCGCGCAGGAAATGGGCGCTGGCAATGTGTGTGCCGTTTGTGGTTGCCGGATTTGTTTCGTATTTCAAAGACCAGAATTATCTGCACTTTAAGAATTTCACGCTGGGATATTTTATAGTGCCTGCGCTCGTGGGCGCGGGGTTGGATGGTATGAAGCAATGGTCCGCGGTGTCTGGACAGCGCACAAACCGCGAATTTGCGTGGTATCTTTCTGCGGCAATCATTTTGATTCTAATGGGTTTGTGCGGAACGAACATGATTAAACGAATCAACGCTGCCCGCAGAATCGCGTTGCGGGTGCCGGCTAATCTGACAGAATTCAATAGTGTTGCGACGGAATTGAAAGACGGCAAAGTTTTTGTGAACGGTCTGAACTATTGGGAAACTTTGTGGGTTCTGCGCGCGGCGGACTATCCGCAGGCAGTCCTGCCATACCGTCATTCTTCACTGGATTATGAAACAGGAAGCGCGAACGACCCTTCCGTGCGGTATCTGCTGACGGATACCGGCGTTAATACATTGTTTGACCTTTGGGGCAAAAGAACTTCCGAGCGCATACTTGTTGATGCGGGGCAGTACACACTGCATGAATTGAAAGGCGCTAAGTCCGGGTCCATTGTCCAGATTTCGCTCGGAGACGGATTTTACGGTGTGGAAAAAGACCGCACGGATGAGTGGACGTGGTCGGACACAAAATGTGAATTGATTCTGGATTCGCGGAAAGCTATGAAATGCATTCTGGAACTTACCCTGTTTTCGCCTAGAACCCAGTCTCTGGAGATTCAACTGATCGGCTCTCCGCCGAAACCTTTCCATCTTGCCGGAAACAGCAAAGAGTTTGTTGCACTGCCGCTGAATTTGAGAGTCGGAAAGAATTCGATCGTCTTCAACGCAGAATTATCGGAGAAAATTACCGATCCACGCAGACTGGCTCTGCGCTTTTTCCATATCGTTGTCAGGGAACCGGCTTTAAAATGAAACGAGCTATCTGGCCCGCCGCATTTATCGCGCTGTTCTTCATCTCAATGGCAACCTTTGCAGTGCAGAAACGCTACAACGGAAATGTCTCCGGACTGCTCTACATCGGTACAGGCGTCGCGACAGACAAAGTGCGGTGTCCCGACATACTTGACCCGGACCTGTACGTGCGGCCGGATTCGGGTTACGACGGACAATATTACTATTTTATGGCCATGGACCCGTTCATGAAAACGGAAAACAGGTACTGCATGGACAGCGGCGCGTACCGTTATCAAAGAATACTGCTGCCCCTGCTTGCCGCAACTTTTTCAATGGGAAACAACAAGCGCATCCCGCTTGCCATTGTCAGCATCAACCTGCTCAGTATTGTGCTCGGCACATTTGTGTTCGCTCTGTGCTGCATACAATACAAAGTGAATCCGTGGGTGAGCGTGCTCTATGCCTTGACCAACGGCATGGTGCTCAGCGTACTCCGCAGCACAACGGAGCCGCTCTGTCTGTGCATGATAACCGTCGCCAGCTATTTTTATCTGGTGAAACAATCGCGCTGGTCATCCGCGGTGTTCCTTTCGCTTGCCGCGCTCTCAAAAGAAACCGCGCTTGCTGTCGCGGGGGGATTCCTGCTCTATGATTTCGTCAAGCACCGGTCGGTAAAACTGAGCGCCGCGTTTCTTCTGCCGTTCGCAGCGTATCTGGCGTGGCAATTGAACATCCGCGCGCATTTTGACTTTTTTTCATTCACCGTTCAGTCGCATGCGCATTTCAATGCCGCGCTGTCTGCAGTCGGTTTCTTTAAAAGATTATGGGAATTTGTCACCATCGCTCCACACGCGGCAGGATTTCAGCGGTACGAGTTGATCCTGCTGGTCAATATTCTCCTGGCTATCGGACTGACGATGTATGCTTTACCGAGGAGCATCCAAAAGTGGGAATCGCCGTTTCAGCTGATTGCTCTGCCGTATCTCATGGCAGTTATGGCAGCCGGTTTTTATCCGACACATTATATTGACTATTGGGGATACGCGCGGCATTCGATTGAAGTGTTCGTCTGTTTCCTGTTCGTCTATCTGGCGCAAAAAAAATTGATAATGATAGCGCCTGCCGTTATAAATACATTACTGGCATTGCTCTTTCTTTGGCTTCAGGCCAAGAGTCTGTAGAATGACTGCAAAATTGAAAAGATGGTTACTTCTGGGCAGCGTGTTTGCATTCTATGCGCTGGCGCTGACGATTTTTGTCCAGCGGAGGTTTGACGGCAACGCTTCAGGTTTGCTCTATATCGGCACTGCTGTCAACAACTGTCCGGAAGCATGGTATGATGGCATCTATCTGCGCAATGACCAGGGTTACGACGGGGAATTCAACTACTATATATCGCTCGATCCGTTTCTGCGAACAAAAATGCACGCCTGCACCGGCACAGACGCGTACCGCTCACAGAGAGTGCTGATGCCGCTGGCCGCTTCAATCTTGAGTTTGGGAAAACGTGAAGCCATTCCGCTCGCGCTGATCTGCGTCAACCTGTTCGCATTGCTCGCCGGGACCTGGTGCCTGATGAAATGGTGTGCGCAGCAGAATCTGCCTGAATACCTCACATTAATCTACGCATTCTCTCTCGGAGCAGTGATATGCCTGTTCCGCACAACCACGGAGGTAGTTTACTGTTCGCTGATGATTGCGTCGCTTTACACGTACCTTAAATCAGAGAGATACGGACTGAGCGCGCTTTTTATGACGCTGGCAGTGCTGACGAAAGAATTGGCGCTGGCCGCGGCTGCGGGCATTTTGCTCTACGAATTGATTTGGCAAAGACGCCGCGCGGCGCTGGCATGGTTCATTCTACCGTTTGCTGTTTACGCGGTCTGGCAATTATACATTCACACTGTATTCGGACGCTTTTCGTTCGGCGGGAATTATGCGGTACAACATTCCGTGACCATGTACCCATTCCAGGGAATCGTGGCGGAATTTGCCGATGTCTGGAACAGTTACACGCTCAACCAGTCACAGCGGTTGATCGAACTCGCCGCCCTTGCCAACATTCTGTTTGCGGCCTGCATCGGAATCTGGAGTCTATATACTGCGGAAAAACCGCTCGCTATACTTGCATTTTTCTATACCGGACTGGTTCATGTCTCGCAATCCGCGCCGTCAAGCGGAAACGATTTTTTCGGGTACGCGCGCCACACTTTTGATTTGTTTGCGGTACTGCTTTTACTGTTTATCATGACCAGACGAAAGATATTTTTGGCCCCGCCGCTCATCAGCGCCCTGATTGCTCTGGCTGCGATAGCGAAATATTTATGACACTCTTTGAGAAACGGTCCGTGCCGCCTGCGCTGGTTACTCTGATTGTGCTTATTGCTGGCATTCTGTTTTATTCCGCTTACATCCACCGATATGCGGACCGCAACTTCGGCGGGAATTTGTCCGGTTTTCTATTTCTAGGAAACGCCAAAATCAATTGTCCTGATGCCTGGTACCCGGGCCTTTACCTGCGCAGCGACGAAGGGTACGATGGTGAATTCAATTACTATATTGCCGTGGACCCTCTCAACAAAAAGGGCATCTATCAATGCACGGGCGGCGGGCCGTACCGGTATCAGAGAATACTGTTTCCCATGGCCGCTGCTTTGCTGAGTATGGGTGAAATGTCGCGCGTGCCCGGTATTCTGCTCACGGTCAACTTTTGCGCAGTTCTCCTTGGCGCCTATTTCCTGACGCGCAGTTCCAAACATTTTTTAGGTCATGGATGGGCGGGATTGTTCGCCATCTTTGCCGTCGGGACATTGATTGCGCTCACACGCACAACTACCGAACTGGTGTACAGTTCTTTGATGATTGCGGGGTTCTACTATTACCTTGCCAAAAATAACTTTCCGGCGGCTGCGCTCTGGTTTTCCGCATCGGTGCTTGCCAAGGAACTGGCCTTGCCGGCTATTGCCGCGGCTGCGCTGTACGAAATTGCTGCGCGCAAAAGCTGGCGCAATGCCTGCTTGTTCCTGATTCCGGTCGGAGTGTACGGACTCTGGCAACTGAACGTACGCGCCAACTTCGGGATGTTTTCATTTCAGGCCGGAGTGGAACAGGGCGGATTCAATTCTTTTAAATCACTGTCAGGTTTTTTTCAGCGGATTGGACAGACCTATGGCGCGGTAGACCATATTTCTGTGCGTCAGTTGTTTGAGCCGCTTTTACTCACTGCCATACTCTCTGCATCGGCGCTGGCGGTTTATTGTATGCCGTTCCGTCTCAAGGATTTTATCAGTCCGTTCCAAATCATGGCTCCGGTATATGCCGCCGCAGTGCTGGCCGCAGGATTTTATCCTACCAGCCACATTGATTACTGGGGATACGGACGTCACTCGATCGAATTGTTTATCTGCATGATATTCCTCTATTTTCAGATGAGAAAGAAGATGTTGCTTGTCCCGCTGGCGCTGAACAGCTTGCTGTGTCTATGTCTATGCTATCTGTTGATAGGATGAAATCAGTCAAGCCCGGCGCGATATTCATCGTTGTCCTCGCAGGAACTCTGCTTTTCTTGACTGTCGTATGCCGCAAACATTACGGGGGAAACATCACCGGACTTTTGGCCATCGGCAGAAATGTGGCCAGCGACCCGCAAAAATGCCCGCCGATTTTGACCGACCGGTTTTACGTCTGGGACTCGAACGGGTACGATGGGCAATTCTATTTTTATATGGCGCTGGACCCGTTCATGCGCACGGATGTGCCTTACTGTACCGACGGAGCGCCGTACAGGTACCAACGGATACTTATGCCGCTGTTGGCGTGGACGCTGAGCGGGGGAAGCATGGACCGTGTTCCTTATGCTATCGTCGGTCTAAATGTGTTCGGCGTGGCGCTCGGCGCGTTTATCGTCGCCTTGTACTGCCGGCATTTTGGAGTAACGCCTTACCTTTCACTGCTTTACGCATGTGCCCTATGGTCTCCCATCAGTTTGTCCAGGTCTACGATAGAGCCATTTTATCTGTTCACGCTCCTGGCCGGATTCTATGTGTACTGTATAAAGAACAAGCCGCTTCTTTCTGCGCTGATATTTTCTACTGCTGTTTTGACGCGCGAACTGGCGATTTTATCCGTTATCAGCATTGCCTTGTTTGAAATCTTACAGGGAAAATACAAGCGCATCATCTACTGGTCTATCCCGTTTATTGCATACGCCTGCTGGCAGGGATTCATTTATTACCGGTTCCGCGAGTTTTCCTCGGCGGTGGGCCCCATGGCCAAACCGTACGAGTGGGGGATACCGTTCCACGGGCTGCTGGCCAAAATATGGGAACATATTGAAACATTGCGGACAAATTTCAATACCGAGGATGTCGGGAAAGTGATCGTGCTGGCGATAACCGGTTCGGCAGTCGTGATAACCTTGTCAGGTATCCGCAAAATTGAAAATCCGTTTCAGATATTGGGCGCAATCTATTCCGTGCTGTTTCTATTTTACACAGCTCCGCGTGGATGGACGGACTTTTGGGGATACACGCGCCATACCGCCGAACTTTTCATCTGCCTGATATTTTTCTATTTGTACACGAAACAAAAACGCTTTTTGTTCCCTGTAATAGCCAACAGTTTGTTCGCCTGTATTGTGGCGTACACTATCATGTTTATCCGCAAATGACAATCTATTTGAAAAACCGCGTCCCTTCCCCCCTGGAGGGGGAAGGCCAGGATGGGGGGGAAACTGAAACCCGTCCAAGAATCCTCCGCAAAAACCCCACCGATGCAGAGCGCAAACTCTGGCGCCACCTGCGCATGCGCCAGTTCAATGGCGATAAATTCCGTCGACAACAAGCAATCGGAAACTACATAGTAGATTTTATCTGTCTAGAGAAAAAACTCATTATCGAAGCCGACGGGGGACAGCACCTCGAAAATCCTGATGATATTAGGCGAACCCATTGGCTTGAATCACGGGGATATCGCGTACTAAGATTTTGGAACAATCAGATTTTCAATGAAACGGGTGCAGTTCTAAAGGTTATATGGGACGCTCTTGGTGACACTGACGCGCCCCCCCACCTTAGTCCTCCCCCTCCAGGGGGGAAGAAAGTATGAAAATGCTCATTGAGTGTCTGTATCTCGCATGCGCGTTCTACGCAGTCACATTTTTCATGGGGCTTGGCATCGCGCGCATCCTGCTGAAAGATGACAATGACAAAGCATTCTATTTCGCGCCCTGGTTGGGTATCGCTCAAACCGGATTCATCCTCATTGCCGCGGGCTGGCTGGACTTTGGCACAAATAGCACTTGGTGGGTTGCCGCCGGTGTCAGCGCTGCAGAACTGGGTTGGAGTTTTCACCGCAAATACCCGGCGATTATTTTCCCCAACAAAATTCTCCCCGCATCCGTTATACTCATCACTGTTTCACTCATGCTGCCGATTTTTGTGCGCGGGAACAAATTGACCGGTTTCACCGCAGGCAACATGGACATTTACGACTATGCCATGTGCGCACGCGCGCTGCAGGACCACGGGTTTAAAAAGTTCGTGCGCCCGTTCGGAGTTCAGCCGGACTCGCCGGACGCTTCCATGACCGAACGCGCCCTCGCGTGGCAAATCCCCGCTCCGCGGTGGCTTTCGTACTACTATCTCTCATTCCTGTGTTCCGCGCTGAAACAGGACCCGGCAAAAGTTTTCACTCTCTACATGACATTTCTATATGCGCTTTCTCTTCCGATGCTTTGGCTGTTTGCGAAAGATATTTTTAAGCTAAGCGGGACAGGTCTTGCAGCCGGATTCGCATTGCTCATCCTCAACCCTCACATCTACTACATTGTCTTAAACACGTTCCTGCCGCAAGTCGCAGCCACAGGATTTCTCATCGCATTTCTAACCGCATATCACAAGTACATGGAGACCGACAAACTGGATGTCCGTTACGGCATACTCAGCGGACTGATGTCTGCTGCCGCGCTCGCATGTTATCTGGAAATGTTCTCGTTTCTCCTCTTTATCGCGACTGTCTATCCTGCCTGGATTTTCTTTCAGCAAAATCACAGCCGCACACTTACCGTCAAGAAATACCTGTTTCTGCTGATAACCATACTGATACTTTGCCCGTTCCAGGCCGTGCGGTTTCTTGGCGTAGTGTTCTGGCACGCGGGTTCGCAGGGGGGCGGATGGCCCATGTCGAGCCACTATTATCTGACCGCGCATCCATTGGGCATATTCAGTTGGGACGTGCACATGATGAATCCCGTGCTTTTTATGGAATGGCTCATCGGCCCGGCGCTTTTCTATCTGCTCTACCGTGCTCTCAAAAACCATTCCGCAAAAAGTTATCTGATTCTTATGACAGCGCCGTTCATCATTGCCGGCGGCATCGCATTTATGAAAGATTGGAACTACCGTTTTTATAAGAATTTCACCTACTTCTATTTCTGGCTGCCGCTGGGTGTGGGATTGGTCGCCAGCTCCATTACTTCGAAAACATTGCGGAAAATATTCACTTACATGCTGGTGCTCACAGCCCTTTTTGCCGCCACGCGTCTTGGACAGGGAATGTACATCTGGACCTTGCTCACCCAACCTGTCCCGACGGAACTCCGCTCACTTGAACCTGTCACACCGCGAATCACCGCGCCCGCTGTCTATGCCGCCGGACTGTCTTTCTGGGAACAGCTCTGGGCCGGATATTATCTGCGCAGCAAAAACCTCGTCCTCGCCGAATTCAACGGTTACCTGCGCAACGATACAGGTTCGCTCAAAGACCCGCGTTTCCGCTTTTTGCTGACAAAAGGCAAATTTGATACTATTTCTCTGGAAGGCCGGACCGTGGAAGAACAAATTTGGCAAAATGAACCCTACACTCTTTACTCTCTAAAATAATGGAACGCGAAATCATCGTCAACACCAATTCGCTCCTCACCGCGCTCGCCGGTATCGGTCAGTACACCTACCAGGTCAGCCGCGCGCTAAAATCTGTGGACACCGTCAACAAATATACCTATTATTACGGCTTTTTCTCCAACGACCTCTTCTGCCGCGACGAAGAAAAAGACAGTCTGCGCAAATCTGTCAAACAGTTCGGACTGAACTTGTACAAAAACGTCAAGACCGCAGTCAAACAAATCCCCGTCGTCGGTTCCATGGCGCGCGAAGTCCGCACCGGCGTGAGTAAAACACTGCAAAAAATCCAGCAGCGCAGTTTTGATCTTTACTTTGAACCTAACTTCATCCCGCTCGAAGAAATTCAGACGAAGAAAACCGTTACCATGATATTTGACCTCAGCGTGCCCCTGCATCCGGAATGGCACCCCAAAGAACGCATTGAAATCTTCGACAGACATTTTCAGAAAGGACTCAAACGCACCGACCTTTTTCTCACCGCCACGCAATTCATCAAAAAACAAATGGTTGACCACCTGCACATCCCGCAGGAAAAAATCTTCGTCACGCCCATCTCGTGCAACAAAGACATCTTCCGCCCGCAAGACACGTCCGCGCAAAATTTGCCCAAACTGAAATCCCCGCTCCCGGACCGGTACTTTCTCTTCGTCGGCAGCGTGGAACCCCGTAAGAACCTTATGGCCCTTCTCAAAGCATACGCCATGCTTCCACCGCCGGTACAGTCACAGGCCGGTCTTGTTTTCTGCGGACCGTCTGGCTGGATGAACAGCGAAGTGTACAAGTTTATTGATTCCGCGAATTTGAAAAATCGGGTGACATTTTTGAAATACGTCACCGACGACCTGCTGGCCATGCTTTACGCCCGCGCCGAAGCATTGGTGTACCCGTCTTTTTATGAGGGATTCGGATTGCCGCCGCTGGAAGCCATGTGCTGCGCGTGTCCGGCCATAGTTTCAGACATCCCGCCGCACCGCGAGCTCTGCGCCGAATCCGCGCTCTACGTCAACCCGCACAATCCGGAAGAAATCGCCCGCGCCATGCAGTCTCTGTTGGAAAACCCGGACCAGCGCCGCAAATTAATTGACGACGGGCTAAAACGTTCGGCCCATTTTGACTGGAACAAGACCGCGCGCGAAACGCTCAAAGTTTTTGAAGCAGCTTTCAATTCAGGAGGATAAAATGCACAAACTTACAGTAGTGATACCGGATTACAACGA
>CAYHWZ010000043.1:0-11287 GCA_964359975.1 uncultured Elusimicrobia bacterium
TGTAAATCATCACGCCTTCCCTGCCCAACCTGCTCCCTGCAACCAGCCCGATCAAAATAGTCCCCGCATGCGCAATAGACGAATACGCCAAAATCCGTTTCATATTGTCCTGACGCAACGCTGTGAGATTCCCCACAGTCATAGTCAGCACAGACAGCACCGCAAAATAACGCGTCATCCCGATCACCGAATGATTCGCAAACTCGCCGAAAAACCGGAGCAGCACCACAATCCCTCCGCCTTCGCGTGCCGCAGACAGAAACGCAGTCACCGGCGTGGGCGCGCCCTGATACGCATCCGGCACCCATTGATGAAACGGCACCAGCGTCATCTTAAAACCAAGCCCGGCCAGTATGAACAGCACTGCCAAGATGAACATGACATTGGAGCCCGGGTCCGGCGTCACCGATATCCACATGCGTACAGCGTCAAAATGCGTTGACCCGCACAGCCCGTATATCAGCGAAATCCCGTACATCATCAGTCCTGCGGAAAACGCGCCCATCAAAAAGAACTTTATGGCGCCTTCGCTCGACGCCAAATCACGCCGGGTGAACCCCACCAGCACAAACAGCGGCAGACTCGTCAACTCCAGCGCAATCAGCACCATGAGCAGATCTTCCGCTGAACTCAAAAACAGCACGCCCACCGTAGACATCAGCAGCAGCGAAACATAACTGCCCGCATGACGGTTCATCAGGTTCCCGTCATTTTCCGAAATCAGCAGTACCAGCGCGCATCCGCCGATTGCAATCAGCTTGAAGAACACCGCAAAATCGTCCGTGACCGCCATCCCGAACCCGCGTCCCCTGTCGCCGGAAACCGTCACCCACACACCCGCCGCAACCAGCGCGGCAAAACCCAGCCACAGGTTCAATTTACGCGCGCGTTCACTGTAAAACGCGTCCACACCCAGCACTGCCAGCGACGCAGCGCTCAGAAAAATTTCAGGCGAAAATATCTTCAGCGACTCTATCATCTGGGCATATTAATGAACTGAAACAGCGAAGTCATTGTCGCATCCATCAAGGAAAGCAATGTTTTTGGCCACACGCCCAGAACCACTGTCAGTACCGTCAGCGGCACCACAGCCACCAGTTCACGCGCAGTCATATCTTTTAAACCTTCCCACTTGGTGTTGAAAGGTCCAAGGAACACTTTCTGCAGCATGCGCAGGAAAAAGGCCGCTGTCACAAGAATACCGATGACAGACAAACCCGTAAAAAACTTGAACACAGGGAATACACCGAACACCAGATGCGAACCGTTCGCAGAAAACGCGCCCAGGAAACAAAGGAACTCGGAAATAAATCCTGCCAGTCCCGGCAATCCCAGCGACGCCATACTTGCCAAAACCATGAGCCCCGTATAAACCGGCAGCCGCGCGCCCAACCCGCCGAAAGCCGAAATGTCCCGCGTGTGCGCCCGGTCGTACACCACGCCCACCAACAGGAACAAAGACCCTGTGATAATACCGTGGTTGACCATCTGAAGCACCGCACCCGAAAAACCCGTAGGTTCCGACGCAGCAATACCGCCCGCCATACCCATCAGCGCGTAACCCATGTGATTAATGGAAGAGTACGCCACCATTTTTTTCATGTCCGTCTGCGCCATGGCCACAAACGCTCCGTACACAATATTAATGAACGCCAATATCATCAGCGGCACCGCAAAATAAAACGTGGCCTCAGGAAACAGCGGGAACGATATTCTCATCATCCCGTACGTTCCCATTTTCAGCAATACACCGGCCAGAATAACAGACACAGCCGTGGGAGCTTCCACATGCGCCAGCGGCAGCCAGGTATGAAACGGAAACACCGGCACCTTGATAGCGAACGCAATGAACAAAAACACAAACGCCACATACTGGAACAATCCGACGAACTGCCGGTTCTGCTGCATGAGCTGGACCAGGTCGAACGTGTGCGGAGACGCGCGGAAATAAAGCGCCAGCATCGCCACCAGCATGAACACAGACCCGAACAATGTATATAGGAAAAACTTGATAGCCGCATACTCTTTCTGCGGACCGCCCCAGATTCCAATCAGGAAGTACATGGGCACCAGCGTAATTTCCCAGAACACGTAGAACAGGAAAAAGTCGAGCGCCACAAACACGCCCAGCATCCCTGTCTCAAGCAGCAGGAACCAGAAAAAATATTCCTTGGTCCGGTTCTCAATCCCGAATGAACCCACCACCGACAGCACGGAAAGCAAAGTGGTCAATATCACCAGCGGCAAAGACAACCCGTCCACAGCCATATGATAATTGATGTTGAACGCAGGTATCCACGATGCCGTTTCAACGAACTGAAACCCGCCTTCGCTCCGCACAAACGAGCTCAGCAAGACAATGGAAACCACAAAGGAAAGCAATGAAAAGAACAGCGCGCAGATGCGGTGCCAATCCGATTTTTCCTTCGGCATAGCCATAATGGCGATACTCCCGGCCAGTGGCAAAAATGTAATTAAGCTCAATATTCCCATGTCATTACCGCTCCTTTTCTTTAAAAGACGTCACATTCATAACCCGGCAGCCGCGCACAACACTCCGCGAAACCGCCAGAACATCATAGCCAAAAATCCCAACACAAAAATCAGCAAATAGTTCTGCACCACACCCGTCTGCAGTCTTCTCAATCCCGCGCCGGACGTCTGGCATACCGTGCCCCACAAATCCACCGACGCGTCCACAATATTTTTGTCCATCCAATCCTGCGCCTGCGCCAACTGAAAAGTGACCCACCCCACTCCATCCACACCGAACTGGTCAAACACATGAAAGTCCAACGCTGCCAGCATCCGCGACAACCCGTCCGCCGGACGGATAATGCACGCCATATAAATTTCGTCCAGCCAATATTTGTGAATCAACAAATCGTAAACAGGTTTAAAAGTCTCTGCCACTGCCGCAGCCGAAACCACCTGCCGCGCGTATATCAAGTAACCTAACACCATTCCCGAAAGCGCCGCGCAAATGGAAACTCCCGGCACAAACCATTTGGACGCATGCTCCGCGCCTTCCATTACCTCTTCAGCATGCCCTCCGAGGAATGCCGTAATATTCACGCCATACTGCAGCACAGCCCCGACTACCAGTGAAAGAACCGCCAGCACTGCCATCGGCAGCACCATCCGTTTGGGCGATTCGTGCGCATGCGCAAAAATATGATTGTTGCGCGGTTCCGTCACAAACACAAGCAGGAACAAACGCGTCATATAAAAAGCCGTCATCATGGCCACACACGCCGTCAGCCAAAACAGGAAGTGATGCCCGGAATGGTGCGCCGCTTCCAGAATAGCGTCCTTGCTGAAATATCCGGAAGTGAGCGGGAACCCGGAAATCGCCAGCCACGCGCATCCGAAAGTGAGGAACGTGCCCAACATTTTCTTGGACAGTCCGCCCATTTCGCGGATATCGTTTGTATGCGTAGCATGAATAACCGACCCCGCACCCAAGAACAACAGCGCCTTAAAAAACGCGTGCGTGGTCAAGTGAAACATACCTGCTTCGCGCCCGCCCACACCCATAGCCAGCATCATATACCCCAACTGACTGACCGTTGAAAATGCCAGCACCCTCTTAATATCCGTAGCCACCAAAGCCATAGTCGCAGCCATAAAAGCCGTTATCCCGCCTACATACGCCACCACTTCCAAAGAAAATCCACCGTACGCAAAAATAAAATATGTCCGCGCCACCATATACACACCCGCAGCCACCATGGTCGCCGCATGAATCAGCGCAGAGACCGGTGTAGGCCCCTCCATCGCATCCGGCAGCCAGACAAACAGCGGAAACTGCGCAGATTTCCCAATCGCACCGCAGAAAAGAAGCAGCGCAATAATCCCCGCCGTCGTATGAGTCAATACGTCATTGGCAATATGCCTTTCCAACTGACTGAAAATCAAAGTGCCCGGCCCCGACGGAGACATCAGCATTAAAATAGCGATCATGAACCCCAAATCACCGAACTTGGTGGTGATAAACGCCTTTTTGCCGGCGCTTGCCGCGCTCTCTTTCTCAAACCAGAAACCAATCAACAGATACGAAGCCACGCCCACCAGTTCCCATCCCATAAACATCTGGAAAAGATTGTCCGACACCACCAGCAGAAGCATCGAAAAAGTGAAGAACGACAGATACGCATAATACCGTTTGAACCGCGGGTCGCCTTCCATATATGCCAGCGAATAAATGTGAACCAAAAGCGAAACCAGCGTGACCACTACCAGCATCACCGCCGTCAAACCGTCTATCATAATGCCGAAATCAATCGGGAATATACCGAACTGGAACCACGGCCACCTCAACTCTGCCGCAGCCGCAGGATTGACCATCAATTCATAGAAAATTCCCAGCGAATGGCACAACCCGTACCCGATGGACAAAATGCCCAGGATTGCGCCGTTCATGTACAGCCACCGCCCCAAAAAGAAAATGGCAATGGACGATATCAGCGGAAACAGAACTATCCAATACGAATGTTCTATCATGTCACCCTTTCAGCAGATTCATATCTTCGACATAAACAGATCTCATGTTACGATAAATCGCCAGCACCAAAGCCAGCCCCACCACCGCTTCCGCCGCAGCCAAAGCAATGATGAACACCGCAAAACCCTGCCCCCACAGATTGCCTCCGTGCATAAAATGGTTGAACGCGACCAGATTGATGTTCACCGCATTGAAAATCAGTTCAATGGACATAAGCACACCGATAATGTTGCGGCGCGTCAGCACACCGAAAATCCCGATAACGAACAGGACCGCGGCCAGCGCCAGATAATGGTTCAGACCTACTGTATACATTTAAGAGCCGGCTCCTGTTTTTTCATCCGATTCCTTCTTGGTAAAAATCACAGCGCCGACCAGCGACGCCAGCAAAATAAGTGAAATCAATTCGAAAGGCAATATCATGTCGCCCAACAGCAAATGACCGATCTTCTCGGTCGTGGGACCATGAGCGGGAGCAAAATTCGATTGGAACGCCCCCCTCTTCAGCCCTGCCAGCACCACTGCCAACAGACCCGCTCCCATAAGCAGAGCCGGCAGCCACTGACGGTTCACCTGCGGCTGGAGTTTCGCCAACTGCACCGACGACAACATGACCGCGAACGCCAGTATGATGAGTATCCCGCCGACATAAAGCAATATCTGTACCGCCGCCAGAAAATCCGCGCTGAGCAAAACAAAAATCCCTGCCACCATGGACAACGCCGACGCCAGATACAGCGCGGAGGTGAACACGCTCCTGCACACCACCACAAGCGCCGACACCACCAAGACCGCTGAAATAATATAGAAAGCAATCGCGCTCATCAAATCATGCCTTTGCCGCAGGCGCAGGCGCCTGTTCCGCCGGAGGAGTGCGCACCCATTTAGTGAACATCTCTTTGCGGTCCAGCATGCCCCATTCATATTCATGCGTATGGCGCACAGATTTTCCGCCGTGCAGTTTCGGGTCGGTCGGGCAGGCCTCTTCGCACAGACGGCAATAGTTGCACTTGCCAAAATCAATCTGGTACCAGGAAACTTTCGCAATTCTTTTTTTCGTTGCAGGGTCTGTATACGGTTCAAGCGAGATACAGGCAGTCGGACATGCTTTCACGCACAGGTTGCAGGCCGTGCAGGTTTCTTTATCGAAAGTGAGTGTGCCGCGGAACCTGGCAGGCAGCGTCATTTTTTCCGTCGGATACTGCAAAGTCATCGAGGGTTTGAACAGCCAGCTGCCAGTCACAGCCATCCCCTGAAGCAAGGCCTTTGACACGCGCCATATTGACCCGAAATAGTTCAGCATCTTACCGTACCGCCAATATCACGCCGGTCACCAGAATATTCACAAAACTCCACGGCAGTAAAAACTTCCAGCAAAATTCCATAAGCCGGTCCACGCGCATTCTGGGAAACGTCCAGCGGAACCACAAGAACAGGAACACCACGGCAAAACTTTTCAGCAAAAACCACACCCACGACGGCAGTACCGGCCCGCTCCCGCCGCCCAGAAACAGCAGCGCAGTCATCCCGCTGGCCAAAAACACGTACGCATATTCCGCCAGAAAGAAAAATGAGAATTTCATGCCGGAATATTCCGTATGAAATCCCGCGACCAGTTCAGATTCAGCTTCCGCAATGTCAAACGGCGTGCGGTTGGTTTCCGCAACCGACGTAATCAGGAAAATGATGAAAGCAAGCTGGCCGATGAACGGACAGAAGATAAACCATTTCGGCAAAACCGGCAAACCGGCCAAAGTCCAGAATCCACGCTGATACTGTTCGATCGCGGTCAATTTCATCGAACCCACTACCATCAGTATCGGCACCACTGAAAGCACTCTGGGAATTTCGTACGAAACCGACTGTGCCGCGGCCCTTAACCCGCCCAACAGAGAATATTTATTGCCCGACCCCCACCCTGCCATCACAATGCCCAGCACCGACAATCCGGACACTGCAAAAATGAACAGGATGCCGATATCCAGGTCCACAGAAATCAGCCCTTCGCCGAACGGCAGCGCCGCAAAACAGACGAACGACGGCACAAACGCAATTATCGGAGCCAGACGATGCACCCACGGATGCGCGTTCTCCGGAATGATGTCTTCCTTTAGTATAAGCTTGATAGCATCCGCAATCGTCTGCGCCCAGCCGTGCCATCCGCCAGTGTACATGGGCCCGAGCCGGCTCTGCATATGCGCTGAAATCTTGCGTTCCCACCAGACCATGAACATCACGCTCACGGAAATAAACCCGATAATGATTGAACACTGAATAATCATGGACGCAATGGACAAAACAAATCCAGGCACCATACTGCCCGCAACACCGGTGACCGCGCTCCAAATCTGCGAGAACCGCACGTTCAGTTCCCCAATTCCGATTGCAATTCCGCTGCCCACTACTGCCATGGCCAGCAAAATACCCGCGCTGCGTTTTTGGCTGTCGTTCCACACAGGCAGAATCATCGGTCCACTTCTCCCAGCACAATGTCAATGCTTCCCAAAATCGCCACCACATCCGCGACTTTCATGCCGATTAAAATTTCCTGCAAAATCGTGAGATTGATGAAAGACGGCGCGCGCACGTGCACGCGGTACGGTTTGTCCGACCCGTCGGAAACCAGATAAATCCCCAGCGAACCTCTGGGCGCTTCCAGACAGGCGAACGATTCCCCGACCGGCGGACGGATAATCCTCGGCACTTTGGCGTTCGTCGGACCTTCAGGCAGACTGTCCAGCGCTTGTTCAATAATCTTGACCGACTCTTTCATTTCCTGGATGCGCACCCAGTACCGGTCCCAGCAATCTCCATTCTTGCCCGCAGGAACATCAAACTTGAATTTCTCGTAACCGCAATACGGCTCCGCTTTACGCAAATCATAGTCAAATCCTGACCCCCGCAGATTCGGACCCGTGATACCGTATGCAATGGCTTTTTCTTTAGTTAAGATGCCCACACCCTGTGTCCTGTCCTGAAAAATCGGGTTGCCCGTCAGCAAAATGTCATATTCCGTAAAACGCGGTTTCATCCATTCGAGGAACGAGCGGCACTTACCTATCCAGTCCTGAGGCAGGTCTGCCATTACGCCGCCGATACGGATATAATTATATGTCATGCGCGCGCCGCAGACTTCTTCAAAAAGGTCCAGGATTTTTTCTCTTTCGCGGAAAGCGTACAGGAAAGGGGTATAGGCGCCGATATCAATTCCATAAGTGCCGAAAAATACGAGATGGGACGCAATACGGTTGAGCTCCACCATAATCACGCGCAAGTGCTTGCCGCGTTCCGGCACCTCAAGCTGCATGAGTTTTTCCACAGCCAGACACCAGACCAGATTGTTGGACATGGCCGCCAGATAGTCCCACCGGTCGGAAATCACCAGCATCTGCGGATACGTGCGGTTTTCCGCCAGCTTTTCCGTGCCGCGGTGCAAATACCCCACGTCCGGTTTTGCGTCAGTGATAACTTCACCGTCGAGTTTAAGCAGAACGCGCAGAACTCCGTGAGTGGACGGATGCTGAGGGCCGAGATTCAGAATCAGCTCTTCAGTCTTAAGGTCCTTACCCGGAATGCGGATGACTTCAGTGCTCATAATTAATCATCATACCTGTCCGGCACATGCACAAAATCTTTTCTCAGCGGCCAGCCCGGGAACCCGTCCCACATCAGGATGCGGGTACAATTGGGGTGCCCTTCAAATTTTACGCCGAACATATCGTACACTTCGCGTTCCTGCCAGTCTGCGGTCGGCCACAAATGAATAACGGATGAAATGGACGGATTTTCTCTCGGCAGTGAAACTTTCACCACCAGCTTATGTTTGTGTTTGAAAGAATAGAAATGGTACACAGCGTCAATGCGGGTGGTTTCAGTCGCAGTGGTTTTGGCATAATCCACAGCCGTGGCCATGACCAGGAAATCGCAGTCCAGACGCTCGTCCTGCTTAATAACTTCAGCCAAAGCCAGCCATTTTTCCGGAAGGCAGGTTACAAACAGCAGCACATCGCGATAAGGTTTGAGTTCATGGGCCGGCAGATTTTCCGGCACGGGAGGAGGCGGTATTTCTTTCACTTCTGAAACTTTTGTTTTAAGAACAGCCAGCAGTTCGGAATGGTTCACGCTCAGTTCACTCTCTCACTCTGGAAAGCGGCGGCAGGATAATAGGTTTGGCAATGGACATCAGTTCGATTTTCTTCTGCAGCTGGATAAGACCATGCTGGAGCGCTTCGGGACGCGGAGGGCATCCGGGAATATAAATGTCCACGGGAATAATCTTGTCCACGCCTTTGCACACGGAATAAGAATCGTAGTATGGGCCGCCCTTGTTGGCGCACGCGCCCATTGAAATCACCCATCGCGGCGCAGGCATCTGGTGGTACAACCGCTCAATCATCGGAGCCATTTTCTTGACCACAGTTCCGGCGATAATCATGAGGTCGGACTGACGGGGCGTGGGACGGGGAATAACACCAAAACGGTCAAAATCATAACGCGGCGCATACGAACCCATCATCTCAATCGCACAGCAAGCCAGACCGAAAGTGAGGGGCCAGACCGACGATTTGCGCGCCCAGTTGACAAAATAGTCCACAGTGGAAATCACCACTTTACCGCCCGGCATATTGAGCGCGATGCCCGGCAATTTTTCCAAAACGCTTGATTTCAGTTCCATGCACTCACTCCCATTGAAGCGCGCCTTTTTTCCACGCGTATATCAGTCCCAAAAACATCACTGCGATAAATGCCACCATCTCAACAAATCCGACGACTCCCAGCGAACGGTACGCCACAGCCCAGGGATAAATGAACAGAGTTTCCACGTCGAACAGCACGAACAAGAGGCCGAAAAGATAGAACCGGACATTGAGCTGGACCCACGGATCGCCGATAGCTTCCGGTCCGCACTCGTATGTAGTTCTGAACAAAGGGTCATGATTCCGTACGCGTACCAGCCAGGCAAGTATCAGATTGAAAAAACCGAAGAATATACCGAAAACCAGAAAAATGCCTATCTGGCCGTAACTCCTTAGAAATTCAACGCTGATATCCATTCTATTTTTTGACTCCGCTATGAATAACTGCGATTCCGCCGCTCAGCCGTTGAGCGCCCACATCTTTGAATCCCGCCTGCCTCAGCACTTCAGAGAATTCTTCCGCCGGTCCGAACGCCAAAATCGTGTCCGCCAAATAATCCTTCGACCATCTCTCGCCGAAAACTCCGTATCCTATTCCCGAAAGCACAGTCTTTAAATAGAACCGGTGCAATTGTTTCACCACCGGCATTTGCGGCGCGTGCATGTCGAGGAACCAGATTCTGCCCCCGGGCGCGAGCACCCTGTAAACTTCAGCCAATGCTTCGCGCGCGATTTTCTTCAGGTTTCGCATAGTGAATGCGCTCACCACGGCGCCGACAGTACCGGAAACTATGGGTATCTTTGCCGCGTCCGCCTGCACCCACGAAAGATTGTCAATGAACTTAAACTTTGCGCCGGCCCGTTCCAGCATCATTCCGGAAAAATCCATTCCCAGATGACTGTTGCTGTGTCCGGCTTTGTTGCCTGAATCCGCAATACTTCCTATTAAATCACCGGTCCCTGTTCCGATATCCAGAATAAGGCGGTTTGGCTCGCACTTTTCAACAGCGAGGCGAACCAGCTTTTTCCTCCATACATTGCATAACCCCAATGAGGCCAGCGGGTTGAACAGGTCGTACCCATCTGCCAGGCGGTCGAACATGATGCGAACCTTTTCAGGTTCAGGCGCCCGGGCAGAAGGCAGTGTCGGCTTATCTATAGGGGTAAGGTTTTGGTGTTAGAACAAATGAAGAATAAAGCTTAAAGGTCCTCTGCTCCCAGAGTTTTCTTTCCCCCGGCAGCTTTAACCTTGTCAATTGATTCTTTCACTATTCCTTCGATTTTCGCAGAAAGCGCGCCGACATAGTCCATTCCGGTACGGAAACCAGCTTCTTTCACCATTTTTTTGACTTTGCTGACTACTACCAGTGTCTCGGCCATATATGTTCACCATCCTTAGCGGATATAATAACTTCGTCAATAAAATACAATATGCGTTTGGGAATGTCAACAGGGTGAGTGCGATTTTTTTAGGTAAGTGAAAACGCGGTAGGCACTCTGCGCGCCACTTTGGTCTGCTGAGCGGCTTTTACCACTGCTTGCGACACTTCTTTGACCACGCGCGGGTTGAAAATGGAAGGAATAATGTAATCTTCGTTCAGTTCGGACCTGGAAACGATTCCTGCGATGGCTCTGGATGCGGCAATTTTCATGGGTTCGTTGATGAGTTTGGCCCGGCAATCGAGCGCGCCGCGGAACACTCCGGGAAATGCCAGCGCGTTGTTGATCTGGTTGGGATAATCGGACCTGCCGGTGGCTACTACGCGGGCATAACGGACGGCCTCTTCCGCCGCGATTTCAGGGACAGGGTTGGCCAATGCGAAAACTATCGCGTTTTTGTTCATTCGCTTGATGTCTTTTAGACTTAGAAGGTTGCCTGCTGACAGACCGATGAGCACGTCGGCTTTGTTTAACGCATCGCGGACCGAGCCCTCAACCCGGTTGGGATTCGTATGCTCCACGTACCACTGTTTGTATGCGTCAAGGCCGGTTCTGCCGGGATGGATGGTGCCTTCCGGGTCGCAGCCGATGATGTTCCGGATTCCGGCGGCGCGCATCATTTTGGCGCATGCTGTGCCGGCTGCACCGACACCGAGGACAACAACTTTGATTTTGCTGAAATCCTTGCGCACGATTTTGAGCGCGT
>CAYHWZ010000044.1:0-11282 GCA_964359975.1 uncultured Elusimicrobia bacterium
TCGGAACTGAGCGGCGTGCCTTTGTCTCTTGCCAGCGCGCTGAAAAAGCTGCAGGCCGGCGTGCGTCAGCATCCGTCGGATGTGAGTCCGGCGACCGCGCACCTGTTCATCGTGTCTCCGCTTTCCGGCGAATCGCTCATGACGCTTTTTTCCACGCATCCTCCTATCCCCGAACGCGTGAAACGGCTGGAAAATATCGCGGCTAAAATGGATCCGGCCAAAGCCGCTGTATCCAAATTCATTTATTGACACTCAATCCGTAACCCGCGCCCAACCCGCGCGCCATACTTCCGTGCCGCCTCATCTCCTGGATCACCCGTTCAGCGAACTCGAACTGCTGTTCAAAAAGTTCACGGGCCAGAGTTACCGCGCTCGTCAGGTGTGCAAATGGGTCTTTGCGCGGCATGCATCCTCCTTCAACGACATGACAGACCTGCCGGCAGATCTGAGGAAAGAACTGGCCGCGCGGTTCCAGGTCTGCTCGACGGAACTTTTTGCGCGCGAAGGTTCGCATACCGACTCGACGGAAAAATGGACTCTGGCAACGCAGGATAAAAGGCATTTTTCTGCGGTGTTGCTGCCGCGTAAAGGGTACGATTCCATCTGCATCTCTACGCAGGTCGGATGCGCGTGGAAATGCGGGTTCTGCGCGTCCGGTCTCGTAAAATTCGAACGCAATCTTACGCCCGGCGAAATCCTCGACCAGGTACTGTCTGTGGAACGTATCGGCAAACGCAAAATCCACAATGTGCTCTTTATGGGAATGGGCGAACCTCTGGCGAATTATCCCGGCACGCTCGGCGCCATCCATTGGCTCACGTCTCCGCACGGGTTCGGATTGTCGCCTGCGCGCGTGACGGTCTCCACCACGGGTCTCGCGCCGCAAATCCTCAAGCTCGCAGGCGAAAATCTAAAGGTGAATCTCGCCCTGTCCCTGCATGCACCGTCCGACGACCTGCGCGCCAAAATCATGCCGGTTTCATCGAAATTTGAAATCAGGGAAATTCTCGAAGCGTGCAAAATTTATTGGACGAAAAATGACGCGGACCTGACCATGGAATACATTCTCCTCAATGATGTGAACGACCGCGAAGCCCACGCGCGCCAGCTTGCAAAACTGCTGAAATCCGTTTTCGGCAACCATCTCCCGAAAATCAATCTTATCCCGTTCAATCCCGTGCCCGCGCTATCGTACAAGACTACGGACCCGGCACAGTCCCAGTTCTTCTTTGATTTACTGAAACGGGAAAAGTTCGTTGTGCACACGCGCAAACCTCAGGGGCAGGACATCGAGGCCGCGTGCGGTCAGCTTTTATGACGATGCGGATGCTGTTCCTGTGCGCAGCGTTTGCGTCAGCCGCGGTCCAGTCTGCATTCGCCCAGACAGCCGAACTGCTCTTCGACGGTAATTTCGTCGCAAAATCTGAAATCCGTGAAATGGCCGGCGTGCCCTGCATTCCCATAAAGGATATCGCAGCTCTGCTCAAAGGTAAGACTCAGTGGTACCCCATCGCAGGTAAAGTGGTGCTGCAGGTACGCAACCGCAAAATCTCATTTTCGCCGGACAGCCGGTCAGTCAACGCGGATGACCGCAAGTTCAATCTCTCAGTCCCGGCACGTCTTATCAAGGGGACAATCTACATTCCCATTGATTTCCTGCTTTCAAGCGAACTTGCAGAACTGTCGGAATGCTCTGTAAAGTGGAACGCTTCGTCACGCGTGCTGGAAGCGCGTCCGCGGGCCACGATTTTGGCGCCGAGAATCTACACGCGTTCCGGTCTCACGCGTATTGTGATAGAAACCACGGAAGATTTCGCTCCCGAATTGAAGCAAAAAGGGCGCGAACTTTCGCTTGAATTTCCCAGGGCCCGCGCTCCGTCGGAAGAAGAGGTCTCGCTGACTGATTCCATTGTCCAATCTCTGAAGATAAAACAGGAACGCAGAGGTGCAATCATCAAGGTAATGCTGGCAGCGGAAACTACCGACTACCGGCTCACACGGTCGCAGAATCCGGACCGGTTCGTGCTGGAGCTGGGCGACAAAATCAGCGCTTCCGAAACTCCGCCGGAACTGAATACGCCGGCGCAAAAAAGCCCTGCAGACATAACATCTCCGGTTCCATCCTCACCCTCGCCGAAAATGGCCAGTCTTCAGGTCCGCAGAATCGTGGTGGATGCCGGTCACGGAGGTAAAGATGCCGGCGCTGTCGGCAAACGCGGCACGCGCGAAAAAGATATTAACCTGATGATCGCTCTCGAACTGGCTCAGGTGCTCCGCACCGAGGGCGGGTACGAAGTTTTTCTCACCCGCACCGACGACACTTTTGTTTCGCTTGTGGACCGCACGCTGTTCGCCAATGACAATAAGGCCGACCTGTTCATTTCCGTCCACTGCAATGCTTCTATTTCAAAAAAGCGCGGCGGATTTGAAATTTATTTTTTGGCGGACGAAGCGTCGGACCCGCACGCCGAAGCCGCGGCTGAACTGGAAAACTCCGCTGAACAGCTCGAAGAAGAGGAACATGCGGACAAAAGGGAAAAACTGCTCGGTCTGCTCTCGTCCATGGCCAAAGCGGAATTCCTCAACGAGTCCGCTCTCTTGTGCAGTGCCATTTCCAAAGCTGTTTCCAAACGCACCATCATTGAGAACCGCGGTGTAAAACAGGCCAATTTTCATGTGCTGCACGGAGCGCAGATGCCGTCTGTGCTGGTCGAGACCGCGTTCATCACCTACTCGTCCGAAGAAGAAAAACTCCGCAAAAAAAAGTTCCGTTCCGCCATGGTGGATTCCATTTTCACCGGCGTGGAAAATTACCAGAAACAGCTCGCTGTACTCTACGAACGGGGGAAATAGTGCGGCTCGGTATCCACGCGTCGGTGCGGCACGGTCTGTTGAGTGCCTGCGCTGAAGCTGCGGAACTAGACTGCGGATCAGTGCAGATTTTTCCGCGTCCGCCCGGCGCGGAGTTTGTCCTGCCGACGGAAAATGAGATCCAGTCCGTGCGGGAATACCGGAGTCAGCATCATATCAGCGACATCGCAGTGCATTCTGTTTACCAGCCGAACATCGCTTCATCATCGGAAAAAGTGCGGCAGCGCAGTTTTATATCGTTTGTGCAGGAACTGCGGTTCACTGACTGTCTGCAGGCGGAATTTCTGATTATTCATTCCGGCAACTTTTCGCCGGGCGCGTCGCTGAGCAAAGGTCTTTCTTTGAGCGCGCAGTCCATCCGCAACGCCATTGATGAAGTAAAACCAAAATCGCGCGTGCTGGTGGAAAATGTCGCCGGCGGCGACCGACGCATGGGGTCCACCTTTGAGGAATTGAAGGAATTGCTCGATGCCGTAGGCAGTCCCGGACAGACGGGTGTCTGCTTTGACACAGCGCATGCCTTTGCCGCCGGGTATCCGGTGAACACTGTTTCCGGTATGGAGGACACGCTTGCGGAATTCGACAAAATCATCGGTCTGCAGTATCTCAACTATTTTCATCTCAATGATTCCGGCGCGGAGCAGGGATCGCGCAGAGACATCCATCAGCATATCGGTCAGGGACATATCGGCGCGGAACCCATCCAGTATCTCACGCGGATGCCGCAGTTTGCAGATGTTTCCGGTGTGCTGGAAACTCCCCGTTTCCCGTCAGGCAGCAACGCGGAAAATCTGCGGATTCTGAGAGCACGCGCGTGACAGACGACGCGGCACTTATAGAGCAGGTCCGTTCCGGCGACACGTCCGCATTCGAGCCGCTAGTCCGCAAATATCAGGAAAAAGTCTACCGTCTCTGCTGTTCGTTCGTCGGCGCATCCGCAGCCGAAGATGCGGCGCAGGAAATATTTGTAAAAGTTTTTGAGTCGCTGGACCAGTTCAAATCCAAATCCAGTTTCGCCACCTGGCTCTATAGAGTGGCCGCCAACCATTGTCTGAACATCATCGCAAAACGCAAACGGGAACGTCTGGAATCTTTGGACGCCATCGTCGAACATTATGGCGACAGCGCTGGCCAGCTTAAAGATGGCGCCGACTCTATCGCTGTTGCGGAAAACAGGGAGTATCTCAAATCGCTCCTGGTGCAGCTCCCGCCCGACCAGAAAACAGCGCTCATTTTAAGGGAAGTGAACGGTTTGAGCTATCAGGAATTGGCGGACACGCTGGAAATTTCCATGGACGCGGTCAAAGTCCGCCTCTTCCGCGCAAGGCAGTCGCTGGTCCAGGCGGCGCAAAAAGGCAAGTAACATTTTGCGCGCCAAGAATGTCTAAAGGAGTGAATATGAACCACGAATCTATCAAGTCCAAACTTTACGAATATTGCGACAATGAACTCGCCGCCGATACAGCGCGCGAGATTGAATCTCATTTGTCCGGATGTCCCGACTGCCGCGTGGAACTGGAAAACTGGCGCCGCGCGTCGGCTTTGCTTTTTGCGGAGAAAAGTTTCGGAGCTGTACCGGACATCGCCGGAAAAGTGATGATGCGCATTGCCCGCAGGCAGGAACAGTCCCCTGCTGTCATTTCCTGGCATAATTTCTGGGGTCTGCCAGGATGGGAATTTGTCACTGTGTCCGCAGTATTCGCGCTGGCCGTGATTTATTCGCTTGCTGTCAAGGCCCCTGTATCTGCGAGCCCCAGTCTGGAAACCGTGCTGCTCTCATCCGCAAATATCGAGAATGGGACCACTCTTCTTTTTTCTGAAGAGGAACCGGTCAGTGAAGATGTTGCGGACGCCGTGTTGGGGGAGGAAATTTACAATGAACGATAAACGCAAGCTGCTGGTCACATTCATTCTGGGAGCAGTCGCCGGTGCCCTGGTGGCTTGGCCGTCAACCCACTGTTTCATGCGCTGGAAATCGTCGGGCGAAGGACGCGGCGCCCGTCATCATAAACGTATGCTGCGCGAATTCAACCGCAAACTGGATCTTACCGAAGACCAGAAAAAACAGATCGAACTCGTGCTCGACGGCAAACGGAAAAAAATCGAGGAACTCCGCGAACAGACCCGCCCGAAATTCAAAGAACTGCGCGAATCTACAAAGAACGAGATCCGTGCCCTGCTCCGGCCCGACCAGTTCGACAAATTCGACAAACTTGCAGAGGAACATGAGAAGAGATGGGAACAAAAACGGTAATGATTCTCTCCGCGCTGGCTGCGGCTGTGTCCGCATGTCCAGCTCCTGCAAATGCCGCGCCATTGTCATGGGACCAGGCCGTAGTTCTCGCCCGCCAAAATAATCCGGACCTTAAATCCGCCGCGCTGTCCGTAGAGTCGGCGGAATCCAGCTATAAAGGAACTTTCAGCGACTATTTCCCGCAGATTTCTGCAAGCGGAGGATACACCAAATCGCGGTCCGGAGGCGTCACTTCAAATGACCATTCCTATTCACTCAGCGCACAGCAATCCATATTTTCCGGTTTCAGAACCTGGGCATCTCAGAGTCACGCCCGGACACAAAAGGATGTTGCTGGCGCAGACTTCTCGCTCACTGCATCGCAGACATTGTTTGATTTGAGGTCTGCGTTCGTTAATCTCTTGTACACACAGGAAAATCTTGCCCTGCTGGAAAAAATCCGCGCCCGCCGCGAAGACAATCTGCGTCTTATCGAACTGCGCTATCAGGCCGGCCGGGAAAACCGCGGGTCGCTCCTCCGTTCGCGCGCGCAGTTGAGTCAGGCCAAATTCGAGGTGGACAGCGCAAAACGGGAACTGCGTACCGTGCAGAAACGGCTTTCCAGTATCATCAATGCGCCGGATTTTGAAGTCAACACTGTGACAGGTTCGTTTCAGACAGCGTCAAAGGATTCTGCTCCGGATTTTGAATCGTTGATTCTGCGTACGCCCCGTTATCAAAAAGCCGCGCGCCAGCTTAAACTCTCGCAGTCAGCCGTGGTGACAGCAAGGTCGGATTTTTTCCCCAGTATTTCCGTATCCGGCAGCGGCCGCAGGCGGGGAGATGAATTTCCACCGGAAACCGACAGCTGGTCTGTGGGCGCGTCCGCGTCGTATGCCATATTTTCCGGGAACAGGACTCATTATAATGTCCAGCAGTCAAAGCTGGAACGTTCGCGCGCATCCCAAAATCTTGTCAGTGTCCGCCGGTCGCTGGAAGTTTCACTCGAGGATGCGTTCTTGAAACTGCAGGACGCGGCCGGTCAGGCGCAGGTTCAGTCGGAGTTTCTCGACGCAGCGCAGGAAAGAGCTTCTATCGCGCGCGCTCAGTATACGAATGGTTTGGTCACGTTCCAGGATTGGGACATTATTGAAGGCGACCTTATCAGCGCGCAAAAACAGAACTTGTCCGCGCTCCGGGCCAGCGCCCTATCCGAAGCAAACTGGCAGCTCTCCATCGGGGCAGGGTTCCAATGAAAAAAATATTGGTTACAGTTTTGATTTTGGCAGTTGCCGGCGGCGGAGTGTATTACTGGAAATATAAAAAGGCACAGTCAAAAGAGGAAAAGTTCAAGCCCGTTACCGTCGATATTGGAACTATCACAATTTCAGTTTTAGCCACGGGCGTGGTGCAGCCGCAGAACCGTTTGGAAATCAAGCCGCCCATTGCAGGAAGAATCGAGTCGCTATTAGTCAAGGAAGGCGATCGTGTCAAAAAAGGGCAGATACTGGCCTGGCTCAGTTCCACGGAACGCGCCGCGTTGTTGGACGCGGCCCGCGCGCAAGGCGAACAGGAAGCCGCACGGTGGGAATCGGTCTACAAGCCCGCGCCGTTGGTCGCGCCAATGAACGGAGTCATCATCGCGCGAAACATGGAACCCGGCCAGACCATTTCCGTGCAGGAAGCTCCGCTGGTCATGTCCGACCGGCTCGTGGTCAAGGCGCAGGTGGATGAAACAGATATCGGTCAGGTCAGTACCGGTCTGCAGACCGAAGTTACTCTCGACGCGTATCCCGACCGGAAGATCGGCGGGCATGTGGACCGGATCGCCTACGAAGCCAAGACTGTCAACAATGTCACCATCTATGAAGTGGAAGTGGTCACGGAAAAAATACCGCCGTTCATGCGGGCCGGCATGACAGCCAACATCACTTTTGTCGTGGAAAGAAAAGAAGATGTGCTCACTGTGCCGCAGGAAGCTGTGCGCGAACGCGACGGTGTTTCGCAGGTTTTTGTTCCGTCTGAAGATGAAAAGGGTAAGGGACGTCCGCGCAAAAAGCAAATCGAAACCGGTCTCAGCGATGGTAAACGGGTGGAAGTCGTGGACGGTCTGGAAGAAGGCGATACTGTGCTTGTCCCTGATTTTAAGATGGAGAAAAAAGGCAATAACAATCAAGCCAGCAATCCGCTGAACCCTATGGGAGGACGGCGTCCCGGTGGCGGGGGCGGAAGAAGATAATAGAAACTATTTAGAAAAAACAGCAACCCCCTTGTGGTCCCCCTTTTTAAGGGGGAAAGAAAAGGGGTTAAGTTTGGAACTTCCTTTTACAATTTATGAACAGTCCGTTGATTGAAATCCGCAACCTCAAAAAAACTTACATCATGGGCGATACCGTTGTCCCGGCTTTGCGCGGTGTTTCGCTATCCATTGATGCGGGCGAATTCCTTGCCATCATGGGACCGTCCGGTTCGGGGAAGTCCACTCTCATGCACCTGCTCGGTCTGCTGGATGCACCGGATTCAGGTTCGTATCAGCTTGGCGGACAGGAGATTTCCAGACTTTCCGAGGACGAATACGCAGCCCTGCGCGGTCAGACCATTGGATTCGTGTTTCAGCAGTTCAACCTTCTTTCACGGACAAGCGCGCTGGAAAATGTGGCTTTGCCTTTGATTTATTCGGGTCAGCGGAACGGTTCAACCCGCCCAAAAGAATTACTGGAACAGGTCGGACTCGCCGGACGTATCCTGCATAAACCGAACGAACTTTCCGGCGGTCAGCAGCAGAGAGTGGCCATTGCCCGCGCGCTGGTCAACCGTCCGCGGATTGTGTTTGCCGACGAACCGACCGGAAACCTGGACTCAAGATCGCAGGAAGAAATCATGGCGTTGCTGGAAATGCTGAACGCGCAGGGGATCACCATTGTCATGGTCACGCACGAAGAAGAAGTCGCGGCCCATGCTCGCAGAGTCATCCGCATGCGCGACGGTCTCGTTCTTTCCGACCATCAGGTGCAGTCAAAGTATGATTCCGGCGCTGTGCAGGTAATCAGCAAACCTCAGGCACAGACAGCGCTGTCATCCGATATTTTGCTCAGTCCCGCGCCGTATTCGTTATCCGAAATTTCCGAACATTTCCGTCAGGCGGGTCGTTCGCTCGCCGGCAACAAAGTCCGCACAGGTCTCTCCATGCTCGGTATACTCATCGGCGTGGCGTCGGTCATTGCCATGCTCGCGCTCGGCAGCGGCGCAAAACAGTCCATAGAAAAACAGCTCTCGTCCATGGGGTCCAATCTGCTGGTGCTGCGTTCCGCATCGCGCAGAAGTATGGGTGTGTCCATGCAGGCCGGCGAAGTCACGCGCATCACGCTCGAAGATGCGGACAAAATCAAGAGTGAAATCGAAGAGGTGAGCCGGGTGGCTCCTTCTGTGCAGGGCAGAGCGCAGATTGTGTTCGGTAACCGCAACTGGAACACTCAAATCCAGGGCACATCGCCGGACTATGCATTTATGCGGGCCGCGCAGCCCGTGCTGGGCCGATTTTTCACTGAGGAAGAAAACCAGCGCCGCAGCCGCGTGATTGTGCTCGGCCAGACTGTGGCGCGCGAACTTTTCGGCGAGCAAAGTCCTATCGGTGAAATGGTCAAAGTCAACAAAATCGGTTTTCAGGTCATCGGTATTCTGCCGGAAAAAGGGGCCACTGCCTGGCGCGATCAGGACGACCTGGCTGTCATCCCTGTCATCACTGCCATGCGCCGCGTGCTCGGCAAAGATTTTGTGGATTCTGTTGATATCGAAGTCAAAGACGCGGAAAGTCTCGAACCCGTGCAGGAAAAGGTGAACGAACTGGTCATGCGTCTGCACCGTCTGCCTCCGTCGCAGAAAGACAGTTTTGACGTGCGCAACATGGCTGAACTCCAGGCCGCGCTCACTGAAACCAGCCGCACCATGACCTGGCTGCTCGGTTCCATTGCGGCCGTGTCGCTGCTGGTCGGCGGTATCGGCATCATGAACATCATGCTGGTCTCAGTTACAGAGCGCACGCGCGAAATCGGTCTGCGCAAAGCCATCGGGGCTAAGAAGAGAGATATTCTATCCCAGTTTCTGGTGGAAGCAATCGTGGTGAGCGTGGCCGGCGGCGCACTGGGGATTTTACTTGGTGTGGGGATTTCTGTTTTGCTTACTCAGGTGGCAGGATGGGCTACGCATGTTTCGTGGCAGTCAGTGGCTCTGTCCGCATTTTTCTCAATTACCGTCGGAGTTGTGTTCGGTCTATGGCCCGCCAGAAAAGCCGCTTCGCTCAATCCCATCGACGCCCTGCGCTACGAGTAAAAATTACCCGAACCGTCCTGTAATATATTCTTCAGTTTTTTGTTGAGTCGGTGTGGTGAAAATCTTACGCGTTTCGCCATACTCGATGAGTTCGCCCAGCAATAGAAAAGCCGTGTAGTCCGACACACGCGCCGCCTGCTGCATGTTGTGCGTGACAATAATGATGGTGACGCGGCTCTTGAGCTCGTTCATCAGTTCTTCCACACGCGCAGTGGCAATGGGGTCCAGCGCAGAGGTCGGCTCGTCGAAAAGCAGGATTTCCGGTTCTGTAGCCAGCGCGCGCGCAATGCAGAGCCGCTGCTGCTGACCGCCGGACAGATTGTACGCTTTTTCGTCCAGCCGGTCTTTCACTTCGTCCCATAGCGCAGACCAGCGCAGGGCTTGCTCCACTTTCTCTTTCATCGTCTTTGCTGGCCAGGAATTCTGCACACGCAGTCCATACGCCACATTTTCAAAAATGGATTTGGGAAACGGATTCGGTTTCTGGAATACCATCCCAATCCTCTGCCGTATTTCGATGGGGTCCACATCCGGTTCAATGATATTTATCTTTTCCGGATAAAGCAGGATTTCGCCTTCGTAATGGTTGCCCGGATACAGATCGTGCATACGGTTGAAACAGCGCAGGAACGTGGTCTTGCCGCATCCCGACGGACCGATCAGCGCGGTCACATGTTTGTCCGGAATCGGCAGACTGATATTTTTCAGCGCGTGCGACGAACCGTAACGGAAATTCAGGTTCCGCACTTCCGCTTTCAACGGGGCAGTTTTTTCTGTCATTTCATTCACCACTTAATTGTTTTGCGGAAACGTCCGCGTATATATATTGCCAGCCCGTTCATTGAAAGTGTGAGAGCGATCAGCGCCAGCCCGGCTGCGGACGCATTCACATGAAACGCCTTGTCCGGACGCGATACCCAGTTGAACATCTGAATCGGCAGAACAGTGAACGGCGATTTCAGCCATTCGAACGAAACGAACGGGAACGTGTCTGTTACCGGCGCCGGAGGCAGAAATGCGATGAACGCCAGCGCCCCGATGGTAATTAAAGGTGCGCTCTCTCCGATTGCTCTCGACAGACCGATGATCACGCCGGTCAAAATCCCGCCCGTGGAATAAGGCAGAAGATGGTCCGCAATCACCTGCCACCGTGTCGCGCCCAAAGCGTACGCGCCTTCGCGCACAGTGTTGGGAATCGTGCGGATGGCTTCGCGCGTGGAAATAATCACCACCGGCAAAATCAAAAGCGCCAGCGTCAGTCCCGCGGTGATGATACTCTGCCCCAACCCGAACTTGTAAACGAAAAGACCCAAAGCCATCAGCCCGTAAACAATCGAAGGCACACCAGCCAGATTAGATACATTGATTTCAAGCAAATCTGTCATCCAGTTCTTGGGCGCGTATTCTTCAAGGTAAACGCCTGCGGCCACGCCGAGCGGCACAGCCGTGAGCGCAGTGGTCAGCATTACCAGACTGCTCCCCACCCATGCGGACAATATCCCTGCCTTATGCGGAAACCTCGACGGAAAAGAAGTAAGAAACTGCATTGAAATCCGCGGCAGTCCTTCATGCGCAAGATTGAAAATAAGTGCAGCCAGCGTGACCAGTCCCAGACAAGTGCATGCCAGTCCCACCCACCCGAAAATCCGGTCCAACTTTTTATTGCGCGAAATCCTGGACATCAGTAAGCTTCCCGGAACTTTTTCCGCATAAAGTGACCAATCACATTGAATGACAGCGTCATCAGCATCAGTGTAAGACCCGCTGCAAAAATCGTCTGGTACCCGATACTTCCGTGCGGCAGATCGCCCAGACTGACCTGCACAATGTACGCCGTGATCGTGGCCGC
>CAYHWZ010000045.1:0-11263 GCA_964359975.1 uncultured Elusimicrobia bacterium
AATTCCACCACGTCCCCGGCAAGCATTTCTGTCGTGATTCTACCAAAATGCGGGGGGAAAGGCAAAAAGTGATTTTTGGATGTTACACAAATGTTACATAATGTTTTGGTATTCTTTTGAATATCCGAGGTACAATTTAGCTTGCAGGGAGATGAACATCGGGGGTAGACTTATGATTCGTAACTTTAAGCATGTTGGTATGCTGGCGCTGTGTGCTGTGATGCTGCAATCCTGTTTCTGGGGAGCGGCGTACGTGCCCAGCCGGAAAATAGAGCAGACTAAAGAATTTCAGGAATGGATGAATCAGCTGTCCAGCGAGGATACCAATATCCTGGCCGCGCAAAGTATTATGATGCAGAACGGCGGACGTCAGGTCATGAAACAGGTCGTGGCTGAGGTGATGGGCGACCGCGGGTACCTAAAGAAACAGAATGTGGCCCGTCTGGAAGGAGCCATGCGCGCGCTGGCCGGTACAGACCCTCAATTGTGCACGGCCATTTTTGAAAAGCATCTGTCTCGATGCCGCACGCGGCGGTGCAGGGACCACCGTTTTCACCGGCTTGCCTGCGAATATTATCTGACGCTCACGTCCATGTACCCTGCGGAATCGTATCACCGCGTGCTCGTTTCGCTGTTTCTGGTGAGCAGTAAACGGACTTCGATTTACGGTTACTCGGCACAGGCGCTGGCGGATTTGGATTCGTCCAACACGACTTTGGCAGTTTCAAAAGAGATTCTGCAGGCGGCTCAGACTATCCGGACTTATCAGGCGTACAGCAGAGCGTTTCAGATGGCGCTGGAATTGCAGGGAACTTCGCTTGAAGATGCGCAGACTGCAAAGTCTATGGCAAGTAACGCTTACTTTGTTTCAAAACGGAAACAGGCGCAGTTGGCTCGCATGGCAATTGATATTGATGTGAAGGTGACGCGCGTGAAGGCAACGGATTCTTCGTGGAGCCGCAGCGCAAACGACCGCGTGCTGGTGGATAAGGATTTTGGAATCAAGTTTAGTTTGAAGAATTGAGTGGGTTGGGGGGTGCAGATTTTCGTTGGAGTGACGATTTTCACCCCCACCTTTCCTCCCCCGTCCAGGGGGAGGGATATAAATTGTCAGCGCTTCTTTAAGGGGATTCTGGGGAGTACGTCGTTGGAAAGGTAGTCGAAGTTGATGGGTTTCAGCAGACAGTCAAAAGCGCCCGCACGGAACGCGTCCACCACTTTTTCCGCATCTTTGTAGCCGGTCACCATTATCACTGGCATGTCCGGGTCAATGCCCTTGATTTCTTTGAGCATTTCAAGGCCGTTCTTGTCCGGGAGCATGATGTCCAGAAAAATCGCGTCGGGTTCCTGCGCGGCAAAAAGTTTGAGCCCTTCACCGGCGGTACCGGCTTTCAGCACCTGGCTTCCCTTACTTTCTAAAAAATGGCTGAGCACTTCCAATGCTTCCATATCGTCGTCAACAATCAATGCTATCACGGGTTGTCTCCTTTTTCTCTCTCGTTCTCAAGCGCGCGGGTGAGCGCTTTCGTATACTTTCCGTAGGTGATCTATGGTCGCGTGCGTGTAAACCTGCGTGGAGTTCAGACTTTTGTGTCCGAGCATCTCCTGCACGGCGCGGAGGTCGCATCCGCTGTTCAGTAAATGTGTGGCGAATGTGTGCCGGAACGTGTGCGGGCTGACGCGCGTGCTGAGCGCGGCTTTTTTTACCCACCGGTCAATCACAATCTGTGCGCCGCGCGGCGTGATACGTTTGCCCCGCGCATTCACAAAAACCGGGCTCTTGGACGTGACCGGTGTGCTGAATCTGGTTTCGCGCCACTTGACGCCGGCTTCGATGGACCGGACAGCGGCTTTGCCCACAGGGACCATCCGTTCCTTGCCGCCTTTGCCGAGCACTCGGACAGTGCCGTTCCACACGTCAATGTCGCCCATGTTGAGGTCCACGGTTTCGCGGATTCTCAGTCCGCTGGAATAGAGCAGTTCCAATAGCGCACGGTCGCGGACAGCCAGCGGGTGAACTGTTTTGTCAAAAGCGTCCCAAAGTTTCGGCATTTCCTTTTCCACGATAAAGCGGGGCAGGAGCCGTTCCTTTTTGGGGTTGGTCAGGTAATCGAACGGGTTGACGTCCACTACGTCTTCCAAGACGAGGAATTTGAAGAATGAACGCAATGCGGCGAGTTTGCGCAGGATACTGGAACTGCGCAGTTTTTTCTGGTGAAGCGACGCCCAAAAATCGCGCACAAGAAGGCGGCTCTGCCGGAACTGGCTGATTTCGGCTTGTTCGCCGCAATGGTCGGTGAACTCTTTCAGGTCGTGTTCGTATGCGCGGAGCGTGAGCGGCGCGGCATTTTTTTCTGCGCGCATGTAGAGCAGGAATTTTTTTACCCAGAGTTCCAGGTCCTGACGCGTCATAAAGGGTTACTCCGTGAACTTTTTAATGTTCCGGCACTTGGGGAACGCGGAACAGGCGAGGAACGGGCCACGCTTGCCGAACCTCTTGAGCATGGCGCTCCCGCATTTGTCGCATTTTTTGTCTGTCATTTCCGGCGCAGGACGGATGATTTTGTTGCCGTCCCTGTCGATGCCGATGATGTTGCGGCAGTTGGGGTACGCGGTACAGGCGAGGAACTTGCCGCGCCGGCCCATTTTGACTGCCATGGGACTGCCGCATTTGACGCATTTCTCGTCGGTGGTTTCGGGCACGAGCTTTTTGCCGTCCGCGTCGAGCGAAACTTTGTGTTTGCATTTGGGGAAATTTTCGCAGGAGAGATATTTGCCGAACCGGCTTTCGCGGATGAGCAGTTTTCCCTGGTCGAGCGGGCAGATTTCGCCGGAATCTTTCAGTTCAATCACCACTTTGGCCATGTTGATCTGGGCTTCGGCCAGGTCTTTTTCAAACGCGTCGTAAAATTCCTGTACCGGCACCTGCCAGGCCAGTCCGCCCTCGGCCACTTCGTCGAGCTTTTCCTCGATCTTCGCGGTGAATCCCGTATCCACGATTTCCGGGAAATGGTTGATGAGCTGTTTGTTGACGATACGGCCCAGGTCGGTAGGGATGATTTTGCGTTCCTGTATGCGCACGTATCCGCGTGAAATTATGGTTTTGATAATGGGCGCGTACGTGGACGGACGTCCAATCCCGTTCAGTTCCAGCACTTTGATGAGACTGGCCTCGTTGTAGCGCGGGGGCGGCTCGGTGAAATGCTGCTCGGAAAGAGACTCGATGAACTTGAGTTTCTCATCCACGCTGAGTGACGGTAGACGGTTGTCGTCGGGTGCTTTGTCGTCGGCGGTTTTGGTTTCGGGCTCTTCTTCTTCGCCGTACACTTTCAGGAATCCGGTTTTTTTCAAAGTGGAGCCGTTGGCGCGGAGAACGCCGCTGTTGGGCGCGGACTGCACGTCGATCTCAACAGTCACTGTATCAAAAATCGCGTCGGTCATCTGGCTGGCGACAAAACGGTTCCATATGAGCTGATAGAGACGGAGCTGTTCGGCTGTGAGAGCGTTGCGGAGCGAGGCCGGGGTGCGGTTGACGGACGTGGGACGGACAGCTTCGTGCGCTTCCTGCGCGCCTTTGGATTTGGATTTGTAGTGGCGCGGTTTTTCCGGCAGATACTCTTTGCCGTAATGTTTTTCAATATACCCGAGCGCTTCTTTTTGCGCGCTGGCAGCTACGTGGAGGGAATCGGTTCTCATGTACGTGATGAGACCCACGGTTTCCTTGTTCATTTCCACGCCTTCGTAAAGCATTTGCGCGATACGCATGGTGCGCTCGGCGGTGAATCCGAGTTTGCGCGACGCGTCCTGCGCCATGGTCGAAGTCATGAACGGCGGATAGGGCGAGCGTTTCTTTTCTTTCTGCGTGACCGTTTTGACTTTGTACGCGCCGGTTTTTAGCGCGGCATCTATTTCGCCTGCCTGATTGCCGTTGGCAATGTCGAGCTTTTCAACTTTTTTGCTTTTCCATTCCACCAGATTGGCGAGGAAAGGGATGACATCTTTGTGGAGTGTATTTTCCAGTTTGACGCGGAGAGACCAGTATTCCTGACTTTTGAATTTCTCGATTTCGTCTTCGCGTTCGCAGATGAGTTTGACCGCGGCGGACTGCACGCGTCCGGCGGACAGACCGCGCTTCACTTTTTCCCACAGGAGCGGGGAAAGTTTGTATCCGACGATACGGTCGAGCGCTCGGCGGGCGACTTGCGCGTCCACCAGCGCCTGGTCAATGGCGCGCGGGGTCTTAATGGCGTGCTGGATGGCTTCCGGCGTGATTTCGTGGAACGTGATGCGCTTCACTTTTTCCGGCGGCAGTTCGAGTATCTGGGACAGATGCCAGGCAATGGATTCGCCTTCGCGGTCATAGTCAGTGGCCAGATACACGCGGGCCGCGATTTTGGAAATTTTCTTCAGCGGGGGCACGAGCTGTTTGGCGCGCGTGAGCGGGGTATACTTGGGCTGGAACCCGTTCTTTACGTCGAGACCAAACTCTTTTTTGGGCAGATCGCGGAGGTGTCCGTACGAACTTTTGACAATGTATCCGTCTCCCAAAAATTTCGACAGAGTTTTTTCTTTTGCCGGCGACTCCACGATGACCAGTGAAATCTCCTTTTTCTTTGTCTTTTTGATTTCTTTGGTGACTTTGGTTTCTTTGGTGATTTTAGTTTCTTTAGTTTCGGGCATATCGGTTACCTGGTACGGCGCGGATCAGACCTTTCATTTCGAGTCCGAGCAGGGCTTGTGAAACTGTGCCTGTCGGTAATGACGACTTTGTTGAAATTGTGTCAATATGGATGGGTTCGCCGGGGATGAGGTCGAACAGGTTCTGCTCAAATCCTTCAAGCACAGGCGCCGGTGCCGGTTTGCGGGCGTTGCCGGAAACCAGCCGCGCCACGAGGTCTTTCAGCGGTTCGATTTCCTCCAAAATATCTTTCACATTGCGCACGAGTTTGGCGCCGTTTTGGATAAGTATATTCGGACCGTCGCTCATGCGGGAAGTGATAGTACCGGGCACGGCAAACACGTCTTTACCTTGTTCCAGAGCGTACTTGGCAGTGATAAGAGCGCCGGACTTTTCCGCTGCTTCCACTACGACCGTGCCGAGAGAAAGTCCGGAAATGAGCCTGTTCCTTCTCGGAAAATTGCCTGCGTCTGGCGGAAAATGAAGGGGGAACTCGCTTAAAATCAGGCCGTGTTCCGCAATCTGTTCGGCAAGTTTTTTATTTTCCGGCGGATACATTTTTAAAATACCCGAACCCATCACTGCAATGGTCCCGCCCTTGACCTGCAGAGTGGAATGGTGGACCACGGTGTCAATACCGCGCGCAAGGCCGCTGACAGTGACAATGCCGAGCGCGGACAAATCTTTGGAAAGTTGTGCCGCGACTTTTTCTCCGTAAAACGTGGGTCTGCGCGAACCTACCAGCGCGACACAGCAGTCATTGGTCAGCGCAATGTTGCCGCGCGCATAAATGACGGGCGGCGCGTCCGGCAGCGCGCGCAGCATGGCAGGATAGGTATCGTCGTGAAAGGTGATGATGTCAATGCCGTGCTCTTTGGCCAGGGCCTTTTCCTGTTCCAGTTTGGCCAGGTCGTGTCCGGCGGAAACTATGGCGCGGGAAAGCACGTCGGAAATGCCGTCCACTTCTTTGAGCTGGGTCAGGGTGCAATCAAAAACTCCGCGCAAATCGCTGAAATGCGCGTGCAGGTTGCGGTGACGCAGGGGGCCGATTTCTGGTATAAGGTTCAGCAGGATGGATGCGTCCTGCCGGGTTTGAATGGGAGTCATATCACAATAAGTCTTCGCTGATTTCCTTTTTGACTGAGATATAATTTTCAGGCGGTCTGCTCTTGTAAGCGGACTGCCGCGGAGCAGGAGCAGGGGACGGAGCCGGCGCGCTGGTCCGGACTGCTGGCCGTCCGGACTTAAGACTGCGCAAAAAATTTTCGTCTTCCATAATGGGTTGGAGTTCCGACGGGATGGTACCGGTCGAGACAATCAGGAGCAGAGGATCCAGGTCCAGCAGACCGGCCAGTTTGCGCAGAGTTTTTTCGTCGCGCGGAGGCGACCGTTTGCCGCTCAAAACTTTGGAAAAAAACGATGCGTCCAGGTCCAGTTCACGCGCAAGTTTCCGGATGGAAAGATTCCGGTTCTTGATGTTCTGGTTGACCAGGTGGACGAAAGACTTCATTTCATTTGCCGCCCATGTTCATGTAGCGGTTCATTGCTGTCTGACCGACGGACGTGGCGCTGAAAGAATCTTTCAAAATGCCGTACTGTTCGATGGCCATGTCGCGGCGGTTGAGCTGTTCGTAGGTCTGTCCCAACTGCCAGTGGACATTGGCGATATCCGGATGCTGAGGGTACTCGTCGGTGAGCCACTTCATATAGCGGACGGAAGCGCGCGGTTTATTTGACATGTAACTGATCTGCGAGAGCCAATAGACTGCCCGCGGAGTCCAAGTCGGGCTCGGATGTTCGCGGAGAAGCAGGTCCAGTTTGCCGGAAGACGTCATATTTTTCAGGCCCATGACACTTCCCACAACTATTATGATCAGGAACAGGAATTTTTTCATTTTAGAATCTCTCGGTTTATTCTGATTTTTTCCATATACGGACTGAGTCTCCGGCTTCGATGGCAGTGTTGGCAGCGATGATTTTGGCGATACAGCGGTTGCGGCTGAGCTTCTCGGTCAGTTCTGCTGCGCCGATGGTTTCAACCAGGGTGGAATTGTTTTCCACGCGCATGTCGCCTTCTTCATCCAGTATATCTTCGCGTTGACGGAAAATGGTGAGTATTGTACCGACCGAGACTTTGTCGGACTGTTTGAGCCGGATAATCAGTTCATCGTTGGTTTCAAGCAAAATTTTGTCGGCGTCTTTGATTTGTCCGGAACGTTCGGCTTTTCGTTTCAATGTGACGACTTTGCCGATTTCCACCATCACTCCGGATTGAGGAGCCGGCTGAGCGCGGGTGATTTGAGGGGCTGGTTCGGCAACAGGTTCGGGTTCGGTAATCACCGGGACAGGGGCAGGTTCCGGTTCGGCTGCCGGAACAGGCGCGGCGGCTAATTCCGGGACCGGTTCAGCGGGTACGGGTTTCTGTTTGAGATAAACTTTTTGGTTGGGGTAGATACGGTGCGGATTGGCGATATCGGGTTTGTTCAGTTCCCACAGACTTGGCCAAAGGAGAGGGTTTTGCATGTACTGTGCGGAGATGCTCCAAAGCGTGTCTCCTTGGACCACAAGGTGGTACGGGTGCTCTCCGGACGGGGCGCTGCCTTCTACTGATGAAGGGGCCTCCTCGGCGGATGCCGGGACAAGGTAAAAAAATAACACGGCCAAAATGGCCCGCGCCATCGGCCTGAAATTGCGGCTCATAGCTAAATAATGCCTGATTTTGCCCGCAGAGTCAAGGGGTGGGACTTTTCTGCTGTATTTGGGAGAGGTCGGCGGCTTGCAGGAAGAGATTTTCCAGCGCGGAAAGTATCGAGAGACGGTTGGCGCAGACTGCCGGGTCCGGGTCCATGACCATCACCTTTTCAAAGAACAGGTCCAGCGGCTGGCGAAGTGTGACCCAGGTTTGGAATGTTTCGGCGTATTTTTGGGCGGACATGAGTTCGCCGGTCTGCGCAGCGACCTTTTGGATAATGGTATTGAGTTCGCCTTCGGACGCGTCTTTGAACATCTCCTGTTTCAATTGGCCGGGTCCGAACGCAAGGTTTTTGCTCCGCGCCTGTTTCAGAATATTGACGGTGCGCTTGAACGTGATGGCCATGGCTCCGAAATCCGGGTGACTGCGTATCGTGTGGAGCGCGGCGATTTTGTCTTTCATGCGGATGAGGTTCAGCGCGCGGGTGTCCGGGTCGCGGCTGTTTTTGGTCACTGCATAAATTTCGTCGAGCTCGAATCCTGCGTCCTGCATGAGGAGTTGGAACCTGTCCACCAGAAACGCGACAAGATTCTGTTCGATGGTGCGTTTGGCGTTGTCGTCCCATGCGGCGAACTGTCCGAGGTGTGCTTTGAGTGATTCATGGATGGAGAGTTCCCATTTGTGGTCCAGCGCGATGCGCAGAATGCCTGCGGCCTGACGTTTGAGACCGTACGGGTCTGCGCTGCCTGTGGGTACGGCTCCGACAAGGAAACTGCCGATGAGGTTGTCCAGTTTGTCAAGGAACGATGCCGCGCTTGATTCAAGCGTGCGGGGCAGTTCGGATTGGACTGTGAGCGGGTAATAATGCTCTTTCACCGACTGAGAAACAGGCGCGGGCTCGTTGTAATGACGGGCGTAGATACTGCCCACAATGCCCTGCAATTCAGGAAACTCGTAGACCATGCTCGTGCCGAGATCGAACTTGCAGAGCTGGATGCCGCGCTGGACGGTGGTTGCATCCGCTGAAATTTTCTGGCACAGCCAATCTGCAGTTTTGGTCATGCGGTCGAGTTTGTCTTTTATTTTGCCGAGCTTGTCGTGGATTTGGATTTCGCCGCTGCGTGCGATGTGATGTTCGAGCGGTTTTTTCAAATCTTCGGCAAAGAAAAAGCGGGCATCGTTCAAGCGGGCGTTCAGCACTTTTTCGTAACCTTCCTGCACGGATTTCTGGTTGGTGGAAATGCCGTTGCGGATGGCGATGAAATGCGGGAGCAGGTTTCCTTTCTTGTCGTAAAGCGGGAGGAACCGCTGGTGCTTTTTCATGCAGGTAACGAGCACTTCGGCAGGGACTTTCAGAAATTCCGGGTCAAAGTTACCGAGCACGGCCACGGGATGCTCCACCAGCCAGACGATTTCCTCAATGAGCGACGGGTCAGGATGGATTTCTCCGCCGGCTCTTTGCGCGCACTGGTCAGCGGCCTGCTGGACAGCTTTGCGCCGGAGGTCCGGTTCGGCGAGGATGCAGTGGTTCTTTAGCGTAACCAGATATTTCTGCGGGTGCGCGATGGTGATTTTTTCGGACGACAAATGTGCCATGGGGCGTGTGCGGCTGGTTGATTTCACGCCGGCGATGTTGAGCGGGATGACTTTTTTGCCGTAGAGCGAAACAAGAGAGCGGATGGGCCGGGCGAACTTGAACCGTGTGCTGTTCCAGGTCATTTTCTTGGGAAACGGGATGGCGGGGAGCAGTTCGGCGAAAAGTGCGGCCAGGATTTTGTCAGCTCTGGTTCCTTCCTGTTTGCGCACTGCGGAGATATAGTCGCCGCGTTCGGTTTTTTTGATTTCGAGCTGTTCGAGAGAGACTTTTTGCGATTGCGCGAATCCGCGCGCGGCCTGGGTCCATTCGCCCTGTTCGTTCTTTGCGGCTTTGAGCGACGGGCCGGTGACAGTTTCGGTGATACTCCGCGATTTGGGCGGGACGCCGCTGATAATCACAGTCAGACGGCGCGGTGTGCCGTAAGTGTTGATGCTCTGTACGTCGAGCTGTTTTTCCGTCAGGTATCGTGCGCAGAAAGATTTTATGAATTCCAGCGCGGGCAGGATGTATCCGGCCGGGATTTCCTCGGTGCCGATTTCGAGGAGCGAGTCTTCGAGGTGCGGGGAATCTTTAGTCGGCATTTTTTTTCGGGGCGGACTGCTCGACGAATGCCCTGGCTGCGGCGCTGGCAATGGACCGTACGCGCGCAATGGTGCGGGTGCGCTCGGTCACGGACAGCACTCCGCGCGCGTCGAGCAGATTGAAATAGTGCGACGCTTTCAGCACGCTGTCATAGGCCGGGAGCACGCATCCGTCTTTAAGCAGCCGCGCGCACTCTTTTTCTTCCTCGGCAAACCGTGCCCGGAGGAGCGTCTCGTCCGTCAGTTCAAAATTGAATTTGGAGAACTCTTTTTCCGACTGGAGATGAATGTCGCCGTAGGTGTGGTCTTCGTCCCAGAGCAGGTCGAACACACTGGACTTTTTCTGCGAAAAAAGCGCGAGCCGTTCGAGTCCGTAGGTGAGCTCGACGGAAACCGGGTCCAGGTCAATGCCCGCGACCTGCTGAAAGTAAGTGAACTGCGTGATTTCCATCCCGTCGAGCCAGACTTCCCATCCCAGACCCCATGCGCCGAGAGTGGGAGATTCCCAATCGTCCTCGACGAAACGAATGTCGTGCTGGTCTACGCGGATCCCGATAGCCGCGAGCGAGCGCAGATAAATTTTCTGAATATCGTCGGGCGGCGGTTTGATGATGACTTGATATTGGTAGTAGTGTCCGAGCCGGTTGGGATTTTCCCCGTAACGTCCGTCGGTCGGGCGTCTGCAGGGTTCGACGTAGGCCGCGGACCAGGGTTTTTTGCCGAGACACATGAAAAACGTGGCCGGGTTGAACGTGCCCGCGCCCTTTTCAATGTCGTACGGCTGCCAGAGCAGGCACCCTTCCCGCGTCCAAAACCGTTCCAGCGCCATAATGATTTCCTGAAAGGTCATATCAAGCAATAATATAGCAAATTTGGGAGCAGGAGGTGACGGGGGCAGGGATTTTTAGGGGGGGTGGGCGCTAAAAAGTTTGGATTATGTCAGGCGGCCCAATCAAGCCGAAGCTTGCGGTGCTGTTGAGCGCAATCCGATAGGTAAAGATTAATCAGATTCTGATACGAAAGACCTGATTTCGCTGCCATTTGCTTGAAATATTCAATCGTGCTTTCATCAAGACGGATGGTGATCTGCTTCTTCAGCATTTTGGCGTAAGGGTTCCGCCTGGATTTTGAAAAGTCGTAATTTGCTCTCATGGTAATAGCTCCTCGTACTGCAATCTTTCTGTCTTGGTAGCGCGCCTCGCAGAGATGATCCGAATAACCAACTCCGAACTTCTGTAACAATGACATACCGCAAGGATCCTTAACTTCAGACTCAGCCCAAGCAAAATGAACCTTTCCTCATGTTCCGAATGATCCGGGTCCGGAAGAATTCTTGCGTTCTGGTCATAGAAGATGGTCTGAGCTTCTTCAAATGAGACACCATGCTTGTGCAAGTTGGATATATTTTTGGATGAATCCCATTCAAAAGCAACGCTTATAATTATATTATACCTACAATGTAATGTATTTGCAAGGGTAACTTGTGTTCTGAACTGTGGTGTGGTTTAGGACTGAATTGTTTGATGGTTACACATGCTTAAAAATAACCACTGCAGAGTCTGTCTCTCCAAAGACATCATTTTGAGCAAGTCCTGCTGAGACATCATCTAGTTCAAACCCGTTCATTATGTTCTATAATATAGCGAATTATGAAAAAAACTCTGACCATCGAAGCCGTCGATCCTAAAAGCAAGGCGCGGGCGGGGATTCTGGCT
>CAYHWZ010000046.1:0-11028 GCA_964359975.1 uncultured Elusimicrobia bacterium
CCAGGAAAAACTGGCAGGCCACTCTCCAGTCCGTGCGGATGAACCTGAAACCCGTACAAAACTTTCCGATTTCAAACTCCTAAAAACAGCAACACCCCCTTCTTTTCCCCCTTTTCAAGGGGGAACGCAAAGGGGTTATTTTATTTGTAAACTTCAGCGGCGGCGTCTGTTGTGGCCGAAATGATGATGCTGCTGCGGCTGGTGCGGACGAGGTACGTCTGCTTTCAGATAATTAAAATTCGGCAATCTCACTCTCGGAATCGCCTGACGCAAAATCTTTTCAATATCGCGAATCAGATGCTCCTCGCTCTTGTCCATAAGACTGAACGCGTCACCTGTAGCTTCTGCCCGGCCGGTACGCCCGATACGGTGAACGTAATCTTCCGGCGCCAGAGGGATATCATAGTTGATCACATGACTGATATCGTCAATATCAATGCCGCGCGCCGCAATGTCAGTGGCCACAAGCACCTGGCTATATCCCTGCTTAAAATTCTGCAGCGCCTGTTCGCGCTGACTCTGGCTGCGGTCGCCATGAAGTACGGACACTTTAAACCCTCTTTTTTTCAGGTTCATGGTCAGACGGTCTGCGAGATGTTTGGTGCGCGTGAACACGAGCGCGGAAGTGGTTGCTTCCATGCGGAGCACTTCGTCGAGCAAATCGGTTTTCAGATGGCGCGGCACAGGATAGACCGCGTGACGGATTCCCACCGCGGCGGATGAACGCTGCCCCACCTGGATGGTGACAGGATTCGCCAGGATTTCGTTGACCAGTTTCAAAATTTCGTTGGGCATGGTCGCGGAAAAGACCAGGTTTTGACGTTTCGGCGGGAGCATGCTGATGATTTTCTTGATGTCCGGCAAAAAGCCCATGTCCAGCATGCGGTCCACTTCGTCCAGCACCAGAATCTGCAAATCTTCAAAACTGATGCGTCCGGACCAGATATGGTCCAGCAAACGGCCGGGCGTGGCTGAGATGATGTCCAGACCGTAGAGCAGGGCCTGGATTTGGGGTTTGATATTGACGCCGCCGTAGATAGCTTGGCCGCGCAGGTGCACGTACTTGTTCAGCATATTAAGATGGTCAATGGACTGTGCCGCAATCTCGCGCGTGGGTGACAGTATGAGGGCGCGGACATTGCGGGTGGATTTCCCCTGAAGCAGACGCTGCAGGATGGGCAATACAAAAGCCGCAGTCTTGCCGGTACCGGTCTGGGCGCATCCGATGATATCGCGTCCGGCCAAAATGGGCGGTATGGCGCGTGCCTGGATGGGTGTGGGTCTTAAGAACCCCAAATCGTGGATGCCTTTCAGGATACCGGGCGCAAGGCCTAGCGTGTCAAAACTGGTTTCTGCCGGGTTGACGGGTTCGGTGGTCATATAAGGAAAGAGTGTATACAACTGTTCAATATGCTGTTCATGGTCTCATTGTATCAGGTTTGCAGAGATAACACAAATTGAATCCGGCCGACTGCATCCACTTGAACACATACGCTCATCTGTGATATAATTACACAGGAGACTAATATTATGGGCAGACACTCAAGGAACATGGACAAGAAGCTGGTGGACGCTGCGATGCGGCTCATTCCGCGCACGGGGTTTTCTGGCTTGAAGGTGCGCACTTTGGCAAAATCCGCGCGCGTCAATCTGGGCATGTTCCATTACCATTTCCGGACCAAAGCCAATTTTGCCAGCCGGGTACTGCAGCAGTTTTACGACCATTTTTTTGAAAAGTTTTCGTCCAGAGCCGGTGAGGGACAGTCCCCGTTTCAGCAGTTGACCAATGTACTGGTGACCATTGCCCAGCACGGGCGCGACCACAGGGAATTTCTGCTGGTGCTTGTGCAGGACGCGGTCCAGGGATACGCGCCCACCATCCGGTTTGCCAAACAGAATATCCCGCGCCACATGAAAATCGTTATCCGGCTGGTGCGTCAGTGCCAGACTCAGGGTCTTATCAAACAGATGCCGATACCGTTCATAATTCCGTGGCTGATGGGCAGTATTGCCACACCCAACTGCGTGGTGGCGATTCTGGAACGTTCAAAGGCGGAGAAACCTTTCGGTGTATCGATGGAGGAAGCGCGCGACCTGCTGCTGTCGGACGAAGCAATCGAGAAAAGAGTGGAAATGGCGCTGAAAGCTGTGGCGGTTTAATGAAAAAATATATTCTTGTCGCCTGGATGATTTTGACCGCTGTGCAGTACGGTGCGGCGGAAACCTGGACTCTGGAAAAAGCAGTCCGTCAATCGATCAGCGCCAGCGCGGAACTCGCGGCTCTGCATGAAAATTTGAAACTGGCGGAACTGGAAGAACCCGGCCTGCTCGCGAACACTGATCCCCGTCTCGTCGGTGAACTGGCCAAAGGCGAAGACTGGAGCCCGACGCCTGTACCGCAGATCACTGGACGCCGTTCTCTGGAGGAAAGCGCGGAACTGGGCATTGCGCAGAAGTGGCTCACCGGCACTGAAGCAAAAATCGCGCTGAGCGGAAACCGGTACGATTCCGATGCTGCGTTCCGTTCATTCAATCCAAGTTATGCGGACCGGTTTTCGTTTGAATTGCGTCAGCCGCTGGCGCGCAACTTTTGGGGAAGGCCGGACAAATCGCTCCGCCGGCGCGCGCGAAGCAATGTGGATGCGGCCCGGGCAAGATACGGACGGGCGTCGGAACTGCTCGCTCTGCGCACTGCTTTTGCTTATATCGAGGCGCTGTACGTGCAGGAAGAACTGCGCATTCAGGAAGGCACGCTCGGCGACCTGAAACTCCTGCTCAAACGTCAGGAAGAAAAACGCAAGTTCGGAATTGCCGAGGAAACCGATATTCTCCAAACCCGGTCTGCCATTCAGCTGAAAGAACTGGATATCCGCATTACGCGCGCGTCGCTGGAAATAGCAAAGCAGAATCTCCTGACATTGATGTCTGTTGAACAACCTGAACCTGGAACGGAATTTCAGGCCATACCGTCTGCGCCACGCAAGGAATACAATCTGAATGCGGTCATTCAGCGCGCGGTTGATAATAGGCAGGACATTCTTGCATTGAAAGCACAGGTATCGGCGCTGGAGGCGGACTTAAAAGCTACGCGCCTGAACGGTTTGCCGAGCATTGATTTGACCGGACGGTACGCTTTAAGCAGTCTGGACTCTGGTTTTTCGTCCAGCGCGGAAGATTTGGTTGCGCGCGGCAAACCTGTATTCCGTATAGGACTGAAACTGGAAATTCCCCTGCTACGGAAATCGGAAAAGGTCAGCGTCCAGTCCGCACTGCACAGACTGGCTCAGGCGCGCCACACATTGGCCGAATCCGTTCTTCAGACGAAAAAAGATATCCGCAACAGTTGGGAACTCTACCATCTGAACACTCAGAAAGCCGACGCGCTGAAAGAAGTGGTCCAAATCCAGAAAGCCAAATATGCGGAAGAAGAAAAAAGCTTTCAGCGGGGACGGTCGAGCACGGATATGCTGATACGGTTTCAGACTGACGTGCAGCAGTCCGAGAGCAGGCGCGTGCGGGCCCAGTTTGACGAAATCGCCGCGGACCTGGCGCTGAATGCCGCGGCCGGCACTCTGTCGGACCGCGTTCCGGTTAATCATCCATGATTAATTTTTTTCTGCAGCGCAAAGTTCTTACCAACCTGATAACAGTCTTTCTCGTTACGATGGGAGTGTATCAATTTGTCACCATCCGGCGGGAAGCGTTTCCGGAAGTGAGCTTTGACATCGTGGTCGTCACAACCGCGTATCCCGGCGCGTCGCCGCAGGAAGTGGAAATGCTCGTCACCATACCGATAGAAAAAGAACTGCGCGGCATCAACGGCATTGACCGGCTGGAATCCTATTCGCTGGAAGACCGTTCACTCATCATTGTGCGGCTGGACGAGGACGCGTCGCAGAGAACGCTGGACAAGTCCGTGCTCAATATCCAGCAGGCCGTCAATCGCGTAGAGGACCTGCCCGACGAGTCCCGCCGTCCGATTGTGGAAGAAATGACTTCCGACCGTCCTCTTATCACCGTGTCCGTGGCCGGAGGCACCCAGGAAGACCGCGACCGCGCGGCGGAAGAGTTCCGCGACGAAATAGAACGGGTTGAGGGAATTTCCAAAGTGGAATATCAGGGCGACCTGGACAGGGAAATATGGGTGGAAGCGGACATCAACCGTCTGAGACAGTATCAGCTTTCGCTGGCTGAGATCGCGTCAACGCTCAAGTCCCAGAGCATTGAACTTTCCGCAGGGTCCATTGAGACGGAAAAACAGGAAGTGTGGGTCCGCGTGACAGGCAGGATGAAAACTGCCGACGATGTGAGGCGCGTGGTGCTCCGCGGCAACGATGCGCGATCTTTCCTGAGAGTGTCAGACGTGGCCAAAGTAACGGACCGGTTCGAGGAACCGCGCATAATTGTAAAGACCAACGGTGAAAATTCCATCAACCTGCTGGTCCGCAAACAGCGTACAGGAGACACCATCAAGCTCGCTGACAAGGTCAAAGGTCTGGTAAAGGATTGGACTCCCGCCTTTTCCGAAAAGAACATATCGCTCATTGTTTCCGACGATCTTTCATTTTTCATCAAGCGGCGTCTCAATGTGATGAAGAACAATATTCTGCAGGGCGGCGTACTGGTGCTGGCGTGCCTGTTCCTGTTTTTGGACTGGCGTCTGGCGCTTGTCGCGGCTATGGGCGTACCGATTTCGTTCGGCACTGCGCTGGTCCTGGGTGTGCCGATGGGACTGACGATCAACCTGATATCATTGCTCGCTTTTATCATTGTGCTGGGCATGCTGGACGACGATTCCGTAGTTGTCTCGGAAAATATTTACCGGCATCTGGAAATGGGCAAGAAGCCGGCGCAGGCCGCCATCGACGGGGCGCGCGAAGTTATCCTGCCCGTGATCGGGTCTGTGGCTACGAGCTGTTTTGCGTTTTTGCCGTTTGCGCTGATGACCGGCATTATGGGAAAGTTCCTTATTATGATACCGCTGGTGGTGATACTCAGTTTTGTGGCGAGCGCGCTGGAATCATTCTTTATACTGCCGGCGCACGTGCTTGACTTGCTGCCGTTCGGCAAGACTGTGGACGAAAGCCACGGACGGTGTTATGCAATCATTCACCGCTATTACGAAAAAGCCCTGCGGTGGGTGCTGACGCGCCGATACAAATTCCTGATGCTGATGATTGCAGTGCTGGCGTTCACAGCGGTGCTGGCGCGGTACCGGGTGGGATTTGTGCTGTTTCCTCCGGGACTGATTGACCAGTTTTTCGTGCAGGTGGAAACTGCGGAAGGCACGGACCTGAAAACAACCGAAGAAGTGTTCCGCAAAGTGGAAGCAGAACTCCAGCGCCTGCCCAAAGACCAGATGGAAGCTGTAGTCACCACCATCGGCATGACAGGTTACGAACAGAATGTCCGCCGAGGCACGCATCTGGCTCAGGCGCGCGTGTTTCTCACACCGCAGGAAACCCGCACTATCCGTACCGATAGCATCATCGAGGGCATGCGCAGCAAACTGGAAAGTATTCCCGGTGTGCGGAAGATCGTCTTTGACAAACTCCAGCCCGGACCGCCGGTCGGTAAAGCCGTGCAGGTACGCATCACCGGTAAAGAACCGGAAAAACTCCGCGAACTTGCGCACAGTATCCGGAACATGCTCTCCGGTATACGCGGCGTGAAAGATATACGCGACTCGACCGAAGGCGGCAAGCACCGCATCAATGTTATTCCTAAAATCGAAGAGGCCGCATATGCAGGGCTCGGGGTGAACCGCATTGCACAGAATCTGCTTTTTGCCGTCGGAGGAGTTGAGGCCGCCAAGATACGTCTGCCGGAAGAAGAAGTGAAAGTGCGGTTAAGATTGTCCGCGGACCAGCGTTCGAAAAAGCGGTCCATCGAAGATCTCTACGTGTTCAACGATATGGGCAAAGCTGTACCGCTGAAACCTGTGGTCAGACTGGAAGAAGATATCGGATATCCGTATCTTGAACGGTACAACTACCGTCCTGCTGTGACGGTCTTTGCCGATGTGCAGGAGAACGTTACCACATCGCGGCAAGCCAACTCCGCACTAATGGAAAAACTCAAGAATTTTGAGCAGGAAAATCCCGGGTATCAGCTTGTGTACGGCGGCGAAGAAGAAGAAACGCGTAAGTCGCTCCGCTCGCTATTCCGCGCATTTATCGTGACCATGCTTTTGGACTTTATAATATTGGCCGCGCTGTTCCGTTCTTATGTCCGGCCTTTGCTCATACTGCTCACCGTGCCTATCGGAGTGCTGGGCGTGACCTACGCGCTGATACTGCACGGAGCGCCGGCATCATTCATGGCATTGCTGGGAGTGGTGGCCATGACGGGAGTGGTCATAAACAACGCCATTGTGCTCATGGACTTTATCCAGCGCGAAGTGGAATCCGGCAAGAGTGTGATGGAATCCGCAGTCAGCGCAGGAGTAGTGAGACTGCGCCCGATCTGGGCCAGCGCATTGACCACTCTGCTCGGACTTTTCCCCACGGCGTACGGACTGGGCGGCAACGAACCCTTTATCCGTCCGATGGCGCTCTCAATGGCATGGGGACTTTTTTTCGCCATGCCGCTCACGCTGTTCCTCATCCCTGCGGCGTATGTTCTGATGGAGGATGTGCGGCTGTTTTTCGGGAGGCATTATAACAAAATCGTCGGAACCATTTTCAAAAAACTCAACATCAAGCATGGATAAGTGGGTCAATCTGGGGATAGGCAGTCTGGCGGGCGGATTTTCGCGTTATGTGCTGGCAGGCGCGGTGCACAAAGTGTCCGGGGCAGGGTTTCCGTACGGCACAATGGCGGTCAATCTGTCGGGATGTCTGATTATCGGATTCCTCGACACTCTGGCTGAAGAAAAATTCGCATTGGACCCGGGCGCGCGGCTGCTGCTCATGACAGGATTCTGCGGAGCGTTCACCACTTTTTCCACGCTGATTCTGGAGACCGCGCACCTGATGCAAAACGGGGAATTCGGCAGGGCTTCGGCGAACGTGATAGCGAGTCTGGTGTTTGGATTGGCGCTGTTCAAACTGGGCGCGTATATAGGCAGGGTCATTTAGGCCGGGGAGCAATAAAATGAAAATACCTGAAGAAGGAAAACTGCTGCGCATTTTTGTGGGCGAATCGGACCGGTGGCAGGGTCAGCCGCTGTATGAAGCCATCGTGCATCTGGCAAAGAAAAACGGGATGGCCGGCGCGACTGCGATAAAAGGTTTTTTGGGTTTCGGATGCAAGAGTCACATGCACACGGCCAAAATCCTGAGATTGTCGGAAGATTTGCCGGTCATTGTTGAGATAGTGGACAGTGAAGAAAAAATCAACGGATTTTTGCCGCATCTTGATAAAATGGTCAAGGAAGGGCTGGTCACTGTTGAAAAAGCGAACGTGATTCTTTACAGAGCGGACAAGGCGGGGTGAATCAGGAATTTTCGGATTGGCTTTTTTTGTCCGCGTAAGCAAGAACCAGGCCGAGAACCAATCCGATAAGATAACCGTGAGGAAGGAACGCGGCGCATAACGCCACAAGCAGCACAATGAACAGGTCGCGGCTCGGCGACGCCACATCGCGCACGAACATGAGCAGTGTCAAACCTTCAAACGCCAGAATCACGGCCAGTATCGGTTTTGGAAACACTTGCACCACTTCCTGCGACACAGAACTGAAGAACACTCCGATAATCACGTAAAGCGAACCATAGATCACCACTGACCCGCCGGTACGCGCGCCAAAAGCATAGTGCCCCGCGAGTCCTCCGCATCCGTGACAAGCCGGCATACCGCCGAAAAATGAAGTCACAATATTAACCAGAGCGTACGTCAGCCCGATGCGCTTTACACTGACTTTACGTTCCGGAAAAAGATCGCGCACAGTCTGGTCCGTGGCAATGACTGAATTTGCCAGGGACAGCGGCAGTTGAGGAAGGGCAAGGACAAGCAAACCTGTGAGAATTTGTTCCCAGCCCGGTATCTGCCATACCGGCAGTGTGATTCCAATACCGTCTGCAATATGACTCACGTTGACCTTAAAGCTGAGCGAATAAATCAAACCGATGGCAATGACAAAAAGCGCTGCAGGCCACTTTCGGCTATTGCGTAAAACAAGCACCAGCACAAAACTCGCCGCGGCGAGTATGTATCCGACGCCTCCTTCCGACGGTAAATAAGTTTTCAGCGCAAGCGAGCAGAGCGACAGGCCGAGCCCGAACTGTATCCCCCGCACCACGCTGCGCGGTATACGCGCGGTCACCCAACCCAAAGCGCCGCTCAGACTGAGCGCCAGCATAATCACGCCGATAGCCAGACCCGCCCCGTGCAGGACACCGGCGCTGAGTTTCTGCGTGATGACCAGCACTGCCATGGCTTTGAGCGGCTGCATGGGCATCGGCAGTCCGTACACAAGCCCCGTGAGAATCTGCATCGCCCCGAACAACGTGAAAACGCCGGCCGCGGAAATGTCCGTGGCCTGGATGACTCCTATAAGAAGCGGAAGGTCTGTGCCGATATCTCCGAAACTGCCCGCAAGTTCGTTGCGGTCAAAACGGACCCAGGAAGAAAATCTGCTGAGGTAGGATTTAATGTTATCTATAAAAAACTAAACAGCGGCGGGGGTACGGTCCTCCACCACGGTCGGGAGACCGATTTTCCCCAGCAGTTCCAGGAACGGGTCCGGGTCGAGCTGTTCCACGTTGACCATGGTTTTCGGGTCCCAGATACCTTTCACCACAAGAATCGCGGCGGCTACGGGCGGGACACCGGCTGTGTAGGAAATCGCCTGTGATTCCACTTCGTTATAGCAGTCCTTGTGGTCGCAGGAGTTGTAGATGAAAATTTCCTTGTGTTTGCCGTTCTTTGTGCCTTTCACCAGATTGCCGATACAGGTTTTACCCGTGTAATTGGGCGCAAGAGACAGCGGGTCGGGCAGACAGGCCTTTACCACTTTCAGCGGAATCACTTCCTGACCGTCGGACGTTTTTACGGTCTTTTCCGAAAGCAGTCCGATATTTTTCAGCACGGAGAAACAGTTGATGTAATGGTCGCCGAACCCCATCCAGAACCGGATACTGTCGGCGTCAATGTAACGCCAGAGTGAATGCAGTTCGTCATGCCCGTTGAGATAGATGGGCTGTTCGCCTACTACGGGAAAATTGTAGACCTGTTTTTCCGTATGCACGGGTTTTGACACCCACTTGCGGTCGATCCAGGTCCAGACTTTGCCGGTGAACTCGCGGAAATTTATTTCCGGGTCGAAGTTCGTGGCGAAATATTTCCCGTGGTTACCCGCGTTCACGTCCATGATGTCAATGGTGTCGATCTTGTCGAAATGTTTTTTCACCGCGAGCGTACAGTAGGCGTTTACCACGCCGGGATCGAAACCGACTCCGAGAATGGCTGTGATGCCTTTTGCTTTGCAGCGGTCCATGCGTTTCCACTCATAGTTGCCGTACCAGGGCGGGTCCTCGCAGATTTTGTCCGGGTCTTCGTGAATTGCGGTGTCCATGTACACCACACCGGCTTCGATGCATGCTTCCAGCACGGACATATTCAGATAGGAGATGCCGAGATTGATGACAATATCGGATTTGGTTTCCTTGATGAGCTTGACAGTGGCGGGAACATCGAACGCGTTGAGTTGGCGCGAATAGAGCTTTTTGGATTTGTCCTTAATATTATTCTTGCGCTTGATGCTCTCGATTATTTTGTCGCATTTGGCAATGGTCCTGGACGCTATGCAGATATCGCCGAGAATATCATTGTTCTGCGCGCATTTATGGGCCGTGACATGCGCCACGCCACCTGCTCCGACAATGAGAATATTCTGTTTCATGATTTGTCCTCCATCCCTCTAAGATAAATTGTTCTTGAAATCATTGTAACTGAACGTGCGCACTGTTTCGCACTCGCCGTTCAATCTTTTTACCACGATGGCCGGCATTTGCAGTCCGTTGAACCAGTTCTTTTTCACCATGGTGTATCCTGCGGCATCTGCAAACCGGAGAACGCTGCCTACCTTCAATGGTTCATCAAACTTGAACGTACCGAAAATGTCGCCGGCCAGGCACGATTTCCCCGCGATGGTGTAACTATGTTTGCCCTGCGATACATTTTCCATTTTTGCGTTGGTTCTATATATTAGCAAATCCAGCATGTGCGCTTCCACCGAACTGTCCACAATCGCAATATCCGAATCGTTGCGCACAATGTCCAGCACCGTGACTGCAAGATATGCCGACTGGGTGATGGCGGTTTCGCCCGGTTCCAGATAGACCTGCACTTTATGCCGCGCGCTGAACTCTTTCAGCTTTGCCGCGAATTTCTCAAGAGGATACCCTTCTTTCGTAAAATAAAATCCCCCGCCCAGACTCACCCACTCCAGTTTATCCAATAGCGCCCCGTAATCCGCCGATAGACGGTCAAGCAGAGATGCGAAATTTTCATAGTCGTCGTTTTCGCAGTTGTAATGGAACATGGCTCCGCTGATTTTGTCCGCAACGGCCATGACAGAGCTGAGTTCCTTCACGCCGAGCTTGGAACAGGCGCGCGCAGGGTCGGCCAAATCAAAATGCGAATAACTGAAATTCGGATTTACGCGCAGTCCGATTTTTTTGTGTTTCACTTTGTCATAGTAGCGCGTCAACTGTGAAACGGAATTGAAGATAAACTTATCTGAAAACACAACCAGCTCATCAATATCCTTGTCGGAAAATGCCACGCTGTACGCATGCGTTTCCTTGCCGAATTCCTCATATCCCAGCCGCGCTTCGAAGAGCGAACTGCTGGTGGTGCCGTCCATATATTTTTTCATCAGACCGAACACGCCCCACGTTGCAAAACATTTGAGCGCAAGCAGAGACTTGGCGCCGGACTGTTCGCGGACAAATTTTATCTTTTCCAGATTTTTCAGCAATCTGGTTTCGTCAATCAGGTAATAGGGAGTCTGCAGATTCATCTCAATGTTTCAGCCACACATATTGTATCACTAATTTTGACATGGTTTTTATACAGCCGCAA
>CAYHWZ010000047.1:0-4933 GCA_964359975.1 uncultured Elusimicrobia bacterium
AATGAGAACTATCCGCCCGTTCTCCCGCAAATGCGACGCGGTCTCAATCCCGCTGCCCGTCAAATCCAGATACGCCACCTCTTTGTCCCCGACGATACGGAACGTGTCCATCCCTTTCGGCGAACAGTTTACCAGTCCGTCTGGCGCGAGCGGAGCCGTGGCGACAAAAAATATCTTCTGCCGTCCGATCCATTCCGCCAGTTCAGGTGTGATGGTTGAAAATTGCGCGCCCATGTCCCGCTATTTCGCCACAATACCCATTTGCTGAGTCGGATACCGGTCTCCGGCAATGGTGCCGTCCGTAAACGCGCGGTCCAGTTTGGAAATTTCGTCCGCGGAGAGCGCAATCTCGAGCGCTTTCAAATTTTGCGACAGCCGTGTCCGATTACTCGTTCCAATCAGCGGTACAATGTCCTGACCTTTTGACAGCGCCCAGGCAATGGAGAGTTGCGCTGCGGTGCATCCTTTTTCAGACGCCATTTTCTGCAGGAGATTCACTTTTTCCATATTTTTCGCAAAATTATCACCCTGAAATCTCGGCAGGTACGCGCGGAAATCTTCCGGTCCGTATTTTACCGTAACGTCGGCGGTCAGCAATCCGCGCGACATCACGCCGTAGGCCACAATCCCGATTCCCAGTTCGCGCGCCAGCGGCAATATTTTCGGTTCTATCATGCGCGTGGCAAGCGAATATTCAATCTGCAGCGCTGTGACCGGATGAACACTGTGCGCTTTGCGGATTTGGTCCGCGTTGGCTTCAGAAATTCCGAGATAGCGGACTTTACCTTCTTTAATAAGGTCGGCGACCGCGCCTATAGTGTCTTCGTACGGCACTGCCGGGTCCACGCGGGCGGGTTGGTACAGGTCAATTGCTTCCACTCCCAGCCGCTGGAGCGAATACGCGGCATAATTTTTTACCGACGATGGACGTGTGTCAATCCCCACAAACGCGCCGGATGGCGACCTCTGTGCTCCGAACTTGACGCTGATAAATGCCTGCTCCCTTTTCTTTCCTTTGAGCGCTTTTGCAATCAAAGATTCGTTGTGTCCCATCCCGTAAAAATCGCCCGTGTCGAGCAAAGTGATCCCGGATTCGAGCGCAGATTCAATAGTGGCCAGACTTTCTTCATCGCTACGCGTGCTTTTTGAACCGTAAAAATCCGACATGCCCATACATCCCAATCCCACAGCCGAAACCTGCGGACCGTTCTTGCCCAGTGTTCTTGTTTTCATAAAATTCCTCCGGTATGTTATTTTCTCAGCAGTTTGAACCCGTGCATCCAGTCGTTCTTCAGGAAACCTGGTATACACCAGAGGATGCAGAGCGGCTCAATCGCGCGCGCAGCTTCGGCTCCTCCCATGTCTTCCGTCTCAAAACCAAACTTTTCAATAATGACGCCGGCCTGTTTTTTAGCATTGGCATTGTTGCCGCAGATGAACATGGAGGGTTTTGCGCTGCCCAGGTCCGGGTTGACCATCAAGGCGTTTCCGATACAGCTGAACGCTTTCACAAAGTTCGCTTCCGGCGCAAATTTCTGCAGGCGTTCCATCAAAGATTCGTCCAGCGAAGTGAAAAACTTGATCACGCCGTTCACCGGCGGGGCGTCGGCGATGGGGTTGGTGGCGTCCAGCACTGTTTTGCCTTTCAGGTTTGAAATCCCGGCGGATTTCAATGCGGATTCAGCCGCGGTTCCTTTCACAGCCAGCACGATAATCTCGCCGGATTTTGCCGTTGCGTCGAATGTGCCGATTGCGGCTTTTCCGCCGGTGTTGGCTTTCAGTTCCTGATGCTTTTCAGTGTTGTTGGTGCCGATCATCACTTCGTAACCGTGTTTGATGAACCCTTTTGCCAGCGCCTGCCCGACAGCTCCGGAACCCAGAATACCGATTTTCATTTTTGACCTCCCTGGCGGAATGTTGTGTCAAACAGTATTATTCAAAATAAGGAAAACATAGTCAATTTTCCGTTTCTTTTTACCCTCAAAGTTTGGTAAAATGAAATCAAATGGCTAAATGCGTGGCAGTGGCAAACCAGAAGGGCGGCGTGGGCAAAACTACGTCGGCCATCAATCTGGCCGCGAGTCTGGCTTACTACACTCAGGAAGTCCTGCTCATTGACCTGGACCCGCAGGGCAACGCCACATCCGGTCTCGGTGTGGACAAACGCACTGTGGAGCACACGATTTACGATGTGCTTACCGGCGAAAAAACCGTGCCGGACATCATCCAGCCCACGGCCATTGAGTGGCTCGAACTGCTCCCTTCGCGTATGGATCTGATAGGTGCGGAACTGGAACTGGTCAACATGGAGCAACGCGAACTCCGTCTCCGTCAGGCATTGGAAAAGTTCAACCCCGTGTACCGTTACATGTTCCTCGACTGTCCGCCGTCGCTCGGTCTGCTCACTCTGAACGCGCTCTGTGCAGCCCAATCTGTGCTCATCCCGATTCAGTGCGAATATTTTGCCATGGAAGGACTCACTCAACTTATGGATACCATTGACCGCGTGCAAAGATCTTTTAACCCGTCGCTGGAAGTCGAGGGAGTGGTCATGACCATGTACGATTCCCGCGTCAAACTTTCCAACGATGTCGTCGGCGAAGTGCGCAAAGTGTTCAGCGGGAAAGTGTACGAAACCGTTATCCCGCGCAATGTACGCATTGCTGAGTCGCCGAGTTTCGGCAAACCTGTGCTGAAATATGATTTTTCTTCAAAAGGGGCGCAGGCATATCTGAAATTGGCGCGCGAATTTTTGCAGAGGCAGGGCGTTACCGTCGAAGAAACGCCGGTCAAGGCCAAAGCGCCGGTGGCAAGCTGATGGCTTCCAGAGGTTTGGGACGCGGTCTTGATTCACTGATACCGGTAAATTTGAAGCCGGGCAACGCATCCGCGGCTCAGTTCGTGCCCATGTCGCAGGTGCACGCCAACCGTTATCAGCCGCGAAAACATTTTAAAGAAGAACCGCTTAAAGAACTGTCCGACTCCATCCGCGAACAAGGTCTGCTCCAGCCGCTTGTGGTCACTCCGGTGGAAGACGGTAAAGACGGCGCCAAGTACATTATTATCGCCGGTGAACGCAGGTTCCGAGCGGCCAAACTCGCAGGCCTTACGGAAGTGCCCATCATTGTTAAAAAAGTTTCGGACAAAGAACTGCTCCAGCTTTCCCTCATTGAAAATCTACAGCGCGAAGACCTGAACCCTATAGAAGAAGCGGACGCATTTAAGCGGTTCATGGAAGAGTTTAAACTCACTCAGGAAGAACTGTCCCGCACGCTCGGTAAAGGGCGCGTGGTTATTGCCAATACATTGCGCCTGCTCAATTTGCCGGACTATTTGAAACAGGCCGTTTCCGACGGGACTATCTCAGCTGGTCACGCGCGAAACCTGGTCTCGGTCACGGATGAAAAAGCCCAGCGCGATCTGGCGGACAAGATTTTCCGGGAAAAAATATCCGTGCGCGAAGCGGAAAAACTCGTGGCCGGATGGAAAGAAGCCGTCTCTTCCGGCAGAGTGAAGACCGCCAAACGCAAAGACCCGGAAATCCGTCAGCTGGAAGAATCGCTTCAGCAGTCGCTCGGCACGCGCGTCGAGGTCCGGGCACGCGGCAAAGGCAAAACTACGCGCGGTACGGTTTCCATCTCCTACTTTTCACTCGACGATCTCGACCGCATCGTAAAAATATTGAAACGAAAGTGATGCATCGCAGGTTTCTCAGACTGATATTTGTGTTGACCGCGGCCTTGTTCCTGCCGCGCCTGAACATTGCGGACGGACAGAACATCCCGCCTGTGGTTTTCCTGGCGGACCTGCCCAACCCGAACGATTTTACCCTGTTCGCGAACGGCGGATGGGACGGCAGTTGGTATGTGGGGTACAACACCTGCTGGATGCAGAAAGTTTCCGCCCCGCCATCGGGAGAATACAAGCGGGCGTTCCTCGGAGCGCGGCTGGGCAGGATGAAAAATTTTACGCCGAACGAAAAAATTCCGTGGGACAAAAAAGCGTATCCGGGCGAAATCTACATGGCCGTCTCTTCCTCGCCTGTCTGGACGCGCGCGCAGTCGTACTTTTTGACCAACACCGATGATATCCCGCTCGAGCCGGACACGGAAAACGCTGTGGAAGGAGCCGGCGAGTCGCGCTGGTTCTGGACGGAAGTCCCGATGAAACTGGTGCAGACCAGAGCGGACAATTATCTGGCATTGTGGTCGCCGACATTGAAAATGAATTCTGTTTCAAGCGCGCCGATTCTTGCGGCAGGGTGGGGGAACAAAGAAATGAATTCATGGGTTTCGCATGATATCAAAGGGTTCCCGCCGTCGGACGCGAACGCGTCGGTCGGCACGCCGCTCACCGTGTTTGAACCTGCTCTTGCGCTCAAACTCGTGCCCGCGGGCGCGGAGAATGTTCCGCTCAAAACTGCCATTGTGCAGATAGGCGAAAGTAAACCCAGAGGACGCGCGCCGGCTCCCACGGTGATTTTCAGCGAAGCCGAAGGCACGTCCATCGAGCGTTCCTGGGTGGAAATTTCCACCGACGCCAAAAAATGGACGCGCGCCGGACGGTCCCAGTGGTCAGCGCCATACACTTTTTCGCTCAAGACCGAGGAAATCCCCATCGGTCCCGACGGTAAAACATGGGTCCGCACCGGAGTCTCGGACCAGTACGAAAACATCGCTTTCAGTGAACCGGTCAACTTGTTTGCAAGGAGGAAAGAGCCATGAAAATGTTCAGCCGTATGTCCGTGTTGGGAATGTTGGTCAGTTTTGTGATGGGCATGTTGTCCCCGTGTTTTGCCGCCAACCCGTCGAACTGGTACAAAAAAATAAACCAGTCCAGGCCCCGCCGGGCAGGAACCAAACAGACCACAGTGGCCGCTGTGCGCGGTGTGGACGAGCCAAGCCAGGTGGACCAGGAAGCGCGCGACTACGAA
>CAYHWZ010000047.1:4943-11010 GCA_964359975.1 uncultured Elusimicrobia bacterium
CTACGAAGCAGTCAAGAAAATGGAAGACCGCAGCGTTCCTCAGGAAAAAGTCAGTCAATTCATTAAGGACGGAAAACTCGGGAAATCCGGGCAAAAAGAAGCCGAACCCGCTAAATCTGTACCTGAATCTGAAATGAAGGCCGATGAACCCGGACAAAAAACCGCAGAACCGGAAAAGAAATTGTCCGAACCCGAACAAAAAGCGCCTGAAACTGTTCCGGCCAAAGGAGCACAGCAATGACCCGCTCAAACTTTTCCAAGTCAGTCTGTCTGCTGGTGTTGACCGGCGCAGCGGCTGTGTGCTGGAAGTTTACGGCCCGGCCTGTTTCCGCCGCCGAGGGTATTCCTGTGTCGAAAGAAATGGCCGCAGCCGCAAAGCCCATCTCCACCGAGGAAGAAGTTGACCTCGGACGCGAAGTCGCTGCCAATGTCGCTGCGCAGTTCGGCATTTACCAGAACGAAGCGCTCACGGAATATGTGAATATGGTCGGACTGACTGTGGCCATGTCCGCTCCGCGCAAAGACGTCACGTACCGGTTCGCCATACTCAACTCGGACGCAGTCAACGCATTCGCAGCGCCGGGCGGTTATATATTCGTCACCAAAGGCCTGCTTTCCATCCTGCAGGACGAGGCCCAGCTTGCCGGCGTGCTCGGCCACGAAATCGCGCATGTCACTCAAAAACATGTCATCAAAGAAATCCAAAAATCGCGCATGGCCAAAGCCATGATTCCCGGATATGTGAAAGCAGCCGCGGAAAAAGCCGAGTACATGAGCCAGATAACCGACACTGCCATCCAGATGCTGTGGAAAGGTCTGTCGAGAGAAGATGAACTCGAATCCGACCGCGTGGGAGTGGAATATGCGCGCGCTGCCGGATACGACGCTGTTTCGTTCAAGGAAGTGCTGGAAATGCTCAAAGCGCGCGCCGGTGAACCGGACAAATCCAAACAGCTGAGATTTTTGCTCAGCACTCATCCCAAACCCGAAGACCGTCTCAAAGCCGTTGCGCAGAAAATTGATTCTTTCCCGTCGGGCGGCGAAAAACTCAAAGAGCGGTTCGCATCTTCCGCCAAACTGTAACTCTGTCAGCGGAATAAAGTGTCCGAACTGATTTCAGGCCCTGCGCGCGCGACGCGCAGGTTGAGCGCAGATTTGCGACGTCAATTCGAAAGAATCGTCGGCGCCGATCACCTCATCGTGCAGGAAACCGAACTGGCGCTATATTCCTACGACGCCGCATTGGACCGTGCCGTTCCGTGCGCTGTCGTCCTGCCTGAAAACGCCGGACAAATCTCCGCTGTGGTAAAACTCTGCGTCAAAGAAAAAATCCCGTACGTGGCGCGCGGTGCAGGAACCAATCTTTGCGGCGGCACCATCCCGCTCAACGGAGCCGTTGTCATCGCTCCCACCCGGATGAAAAAAATCCTTTCCATTGACCCTGTCAGCCGCACTGCGGTAGTGGAACCCGGCGTGCCAAACCTTTTCTTGAAAAATGCCCTTGCTCCCTACGGACTATATTATGCGCCCGACCCGGCCAGCCAAAAGGCCTGCACCATCGGCGGCAATGTCGGCACCAACGCAGGCGGACCCCACTGTCTGAAATACGGCGTAACCTCTCATCACGTGTACGGCCTGGAAGTGGTGATGCCCGACGGTAAAATCGCGGAATTTTCCATCCGCCGGCCCGGTCCGGACTTTACCGGCCTCTTTGTCGGGTCCGAAGGCACTCTCGGCATTGCCACAAAAATCACGCTCAATCTACTGCCCATCCCGGAAAGCGTGGAAACTATGCTCGCCGCGTTTCCGTCGCTGGAAACTGCTATCCAGTCCGTCACAGACATCATTTCAGCCGGTATCATCCCTGCCACACTCGAAGCCATGGACCGCGTCAATGTGCAGGCCGTCGAGGCATTCGTGCATGCCGGATATCCGACCGACGCGGAAGCGGTATTGCTCATTGAAGTGGACGGCGGCCCGGAAATCAAAGCCCAGGTCGAACGTATCCGCATGATCTGTCAAAGAAATACCTCCACCGAGTTCCGTCTCGCGCGCAACGACGCCGAACGCGAAAAACTCTGGGAAGGACGCCGCGGTTCGTATCCGTCCATGGCGCGCCTTGCTCCCAACGTGCTCGTCGAAGACGGCGCCGTGCCCCGCACCCGACTGCCCGAAGCGCTGAAAAAAATCCGGCAGATCGCGGCGGACAAGAACCTTTCGCTCTCGCTTATCTTTCATGCCGGCGACGGCAACCTGCACCCGCAGATTCTTTTCGATGAACGCGACGAGGAACTCACCCGCAAAGTAAAACAGGCCGGATACGAAATGCTCAAGGCCTGCGTGGACCTCGGCGGCACCATCTCCGGCGAACACGGCGTCGGTATCGACAAACGCGACGCCATGAAATGGCTCTTTACACCGGAAACACTTGCGCTGTTCCGACGCATCAAGACCGCGTTCGACCCGGACAATCTCTGCAATCCGGACAAACTGATACCTCTGGCGGAAAATGTTCCGCCTGTTCCCGTAGCTCAAACAAATGCCGACACTGCGCAGAATATCTTCGAACCGTCGGACGAAACCGAATTGGCCGCGCTGCTGAAATCACTCGGCGCCCAGCACCGTAAGACTGTCATTGTCAGCCGCGCATCAAGTTCTGTCCCGCAGGCATACGCGCAGATTTCCACAGCCAAACTTAACCGCGTGATTGAACATGATGCGGAAAATTTTACCATCGAGGTCCAGTCCGGTATGCCTGTGGGAGAACTGCAGACATTTCTCCGCGCAAAAAATCAGAAAGTTTTGCTCACCGACGCGTCCAGTGTCGGCGCGCTTGCCGGGCTCAATCCGTCCCAGTCGCCCATGATCCGCGAACAGATTCTCGGCATGAAAGCCGCGCTCTCCGACGGAACCGTTGTGAAGTTCGGCGCCAAAGTCATGAAAAATGTGGCAGGTTATGACGCAGCCAAACTTATGCTGGGTTCGCAAGGTGCGCTGGGCGTGATTGTGTCCGTCATACTCAAAACCTATACCCTCAATTATGTTGAAAACGCCAAACCCGCGCCGCAGACGCCGGACCCGATTACCGACCCGCACCGCGGACTTTTTGCACGCATCAAGAAAGCGTTCGACCCTGAGGACATTTTTCCGGACATCACCCGTCAGCCGTGACACACCTGCACGAAAAGTTCGCGCACCTTAAAAAAGAATACGACGCGGTCGTACAGTGCAACCGCTGCGGATTCTGCGAAACCGTCTGCCCCACGTACGTGTCCAGCGGCAAAGAAGACCTGTCCCCGCGCGGCCGGAACCAGATGTTCCGGGGAATATTGGAAGGCAAACTCGCAGACCCGAAACTGGCATCTGATATATTCACCACCTGTCTCACCTGCCACGCCTGCACCAACGTCTGCTTTTCGCAAGTGCCGGTGGCCCGTCTCATGGGATACGCGCGCGAACTCTCCAATTCGACCGCGCTGAAAAATCCATTGCTGAAATTTTTGCTGCGCACCGCGCTCACTCATCGCAAAATTTTATCGCTGATTCTGTGGCCTGTGTTCCTCGTCAAACGCCTTAAAATCTCCGCCTTGCTCAACAAGACCGGCCTGCTCAAAAAGCTTCTGCCCGCATTGTCCGCAGGTGAAGAACTCATTGACAGCGTGCCGCTCAAGTTCGGCCCCGAAGCCCGCGCGCACGCGTCATCGACCACATACTATTTTTCCGGATGCGGTACACATTACTTGTATCCGTCCGCAGCCGAATCCTGCCTGAAAGTGATGGAAAATAGCGGGGAAAAAGTTTCGACAGTGGAGCATCCCTGCTGCGGACTGATGCTTTTCACCGCCGGAGACACAGACGGCGCGAAATCGCTCGCCCTGAAAAATCTGCGACTGTTCCAATCGCTTGGCGCAAAAGCCCTGGTGACCAACGACGATTCCTGTTGCGGTTTCCTGAAAGATTATCCCAAACTGCTCAGCGGACTGGCGCCGGAAAACGAGCTCCAGTCATTTGCGCAAACAGTCCAAAACCTTTCCACACATTGCCCCAAATCAGCGGACAAATCCAAATCCGCGCCGCGCACAGTCACTGTCACGTATCACGACCCGTGCCAAATGGGCAACGCGCACCATATCCTGCAGGAACCCCGCGACCTTATCCGTTCCATCCCCGGCGTAAAGTATGTGGAACTGAACGAATCCAACTGGTGCTGCGGCGGAGCCGGAACCTTCTGTCTGAAACACCCTTCGCTCGCCGACGACGTGCTTGCCCGCAAACTGGAAAATATCGAAAAAACCGGCGCGGAAATCGTCGTCACCCAGGCCGCATCCTGCCTTATGCACATCGGATACGGACTGCGCAAAAAAGCAGGCGCCAAACAAGTGCGTATCATGCACCTTGCAGAATTTCTAAGAGAGTATGGGAATTTTTAGGAAAGAAGAAAACTACTGCCCGCGCAGTTCAATCTCGTCTATGTGGACTTTGATATTCACGTTCGTGCCTAACTGCTGGAACCACCGGCTCATCACCTGCGAAACTTTTTCCTGTCTCAACTGTTCACGGAAATCCGCTTTTTCTTTGGCCGGGTCTTTGACCTCGCCCTTTTTCGCAGGAGTTGCAGGCGGCGGCGCTCTGCGCGCAAATTCGTATTCCAGTTCCTGGTCCGTTATCTTGATGCCGCGCGCCACAAACACCTGCAGACGGTTGACCGCGATCTGCCTGCGCTGGATATCTTCAAATTCTTCCGGCGTTGTATTCAGTCCGAACTGCAGAGCGCGTGCGTATGCCTCGACACTGAACTTGCCGTCTTTCTGGAATGCGGGCACACCGGCCAGCGACTGTGCCAGTTCACCGTCCGTCACTTCAATGCCGTACCGTTTGGCTTCCTGAATGAAAACAGATTCGCGGATAAGATTTTGAATAACTTCCTGTTTGAGCTGGTTCAGCGCTTCCGCCGAAAGGTCCTGGTTCTGTTCGCGCCTGCTGTTGACCATACGGTTATAAAGAGTGAGATACCTGCGGTACGGGATTTTTTCGTCGTTCACTTCCGCCACAGCGTCCGAGGCCGTGCGTCCGGTAACAAAATATTGTCCCAGCCCCACAAAACTGCTCACCACAAACACCGCGACCGTGGTGACAAGAATAACGTTTTTATATTTTCTCAGCCAATCCATTATCATAATGTAGTCTCAGAATATCAAAAAAAGCCCTCATACGCAAGTGCCTCCGCGTCCGCGTGTCTCCTGCTCGTCGTATTTTGCTGTACCGCACTATATTCCAGCGACCAGAAAGACGCGCAGCTGGTCCGGTCCGTCCTGCGCCAGGTGGAAAAAACCGCGTCGGAATATGAAGAGCTGGAAGAGTTCGGCAAGAAGCTCCTGACTCAGTCGTCCGTAGTGCTCGACATGCCCGAGATGTCCCGCCCCATCCTCGTGCGTACCGCGCGAAATCTGGACAAAGACTGGAAAGTGCGGTACTGGTGCGTAGACATGCTCGGATACATCGGTACGCAAAAGTCCGTGCGCACACTCCAGAAAATCCTGCTGAACGAAAATGAAATGGGTCCTGTCCGCGCGCGGTCCATAGATTCCATGCTCGAAATCCACCGCCGCCTCAACACAAAACCGGCCGCTGTGCGTTCCGATCTGCGTGAATTCCAGAACAAAATCCAGAACGCCGCAGTAAAACAAAAACTGGTGTCAGCAATTGATTCGCTGAAACCAGTTGAAAAAACTCCCAAAAAATCTAAACGGAAAAAACGGAAGTCTTAGCTAAGTAATGTAGTCGCCAGATTTATCTCCGCCCCTTGACTCCGGCGGAACTGACATCCATCTCAATGACCTGTTTCTCCTTGGTCATGATACAGTTCCCCTCAAAAGTTGCCCCTTCCGCAATGGAGAGAGTGCCGGTCTTCAAATCGCCGTGAATCTGCGCATTGCTGAGCATTTCAATCGCAGTTGCGGCCACAATATTGCCGATGACCTTGCCGCCCACGACCACTGCGTTTGAATTGATATCCCCGCTGATTTCCCCGCCTTCGCCGATAACTACCGTGGCGGCATCGGATACA
>CAYHWZ010000048.1:0-10973 GCA_964359975.1 uncultured Elusimicrobia bacterium
GTTCCTGCACCATCTCGTTGAACGTTTTGGCCAGGTCGCTTATTTCGTCGCGCGAATTAACCTGGACATTGTGGTCAAATTCCCCCCGCGCCACTTTTTTGGCGCCGTCAATGATTGCAAAAACCGGGCGGGCAAGCGTGCGGGCGAAAAGCAGAGCTGTGATAATCGCGATGCCAATAGAAATGAGAATGATACGCATGGCGGTTTTCCGGGTTGCGTAAATGGCGGCGTACGCGTCCAGTTTCGGCTGTTGGATGAGCGCGGCCCATCCGGTCACGTCGACCGACGAGTATGAACCGATGATTTCGCGGCCTTGCGCATCTTTATATTCGCGCGAACCTGCGGACCGTTTTTTAAGCGCTTCGGAGACGAGCGGATTGTCTTTTAAAGAGACGCGTGACAGAGCCATCTGAGGATTTTGCGAATGAGCGATGACAATACCGTTTTCATCCACAACGAGCGCTTCTCTGCCGCCTCCGCCGAGACCGGCTCCTTCAGCGGCGATCTTGTTCCAGAAATCCGTCATGGAGACCACGGCGAAAAATGCGCCCCGACCCGGACTGTTTTGGTCGAACGGCAGGACAATGGTGAGGCGGGGTTCATTCTTTGCCAGCAAAAATCCGTACGAGTACAGAGACTCGGCAAACCCCTGTGCGGCCTGATCCAAGTACCGTTCAAACGAGGGATTACTGCTCCGTTCGAACAATGCTTTTTCACCCGGATATGTGTCGCGCGTTTCTTTCAGCAGTTCTTTTCCCGAAGGTGAAGTGTAGGCCACGCTGATAAAGTCAGGGTTGGAAATCAAAAACGATCTGAGCAATTCGCGTGAAACTATCCCCTGCAGACGCGACGCGTCAATCATGCCGTTCACTTTAGCACCCTGACTTTCGAGGTAGCGACTGATACGTTCGGCGAGCGAACCGGAAAGATTGGTGTGGAGTTCGAGTACGCTGGTTTCGATATGTTCTTTGTTCAGCGAATAAGTCTGCCAGCCGACGATGATGACCGGGATGGTGGCCAGCGAGACGAGCACCAGCGCTATCTTGGGAAACAGCTTAAGACGCATCTTCTAAATTTAACTCAAAGGGCGTGTTTTGTCAACATATTGAGACGGAAAACTACTTCGGGGCAAGGAAATAGATAGAGCCGGGATTCCACAATCTTTGCGATATATCCTCGGCCTCTTTTCCCCGTCCAAGAAAGTAATCAATGCGCGCAGGACCTTTGATGGCGCCGCCCTCGTCCTGGTTCAGCACAAACCGCTCCAGTTTTTTTGATGACCAGGACTTTCCGTTCTGCGGCGCCGAGGCAATCGTGGTATTTATCCAGGCCAATGCTCCGGGCGGAAAAAGTTTTGGGTCGCTGGCAATTGACCGTCCGGGTGTAAGCGGCACAGACAGCGAGCCCCTCGTCAGGTTGGTGGCCGAAACCACTTCAAAGAAAATGTAGCGGGGATTATGGTAAAGCGCGTCCCGCATCTTTTTTTCCGGCAGAGAATGGAGGTAACTCACCATTCTGTCCCGAGAGAAATTTTCCTGGGACATTGCGCCGCTGTCAATAAGGCGCTTGCCGACAGATTTATATGGCCGTCCGTTGTCGCCGGCATAGCGGATATGCAGAGTCTGAGTAGTGCCCGTCATATCCATCCAACCTGACCCCTGCACCTGGAGGAAATAAACATCGAGCAGATCCTTTGCCCAGGCGATTTCCAGACCTTTGCCTGCAAGGACTTTACCCGAATCAATCTCTTCGCGCGTGTGATAGAGCGTGAGAGACCGGTCTTTTACACGTCCGACAATGCGTTCACCCCGTCTGCCCGGGTCAAACTCGCCGAGCGGCACGTCGACCAGGTCCGGCGGGCGCGCGTAGAGCGGAAACCTGAACTTGCTGTCCGAAGAGAGTGAGGCGGTGAATGTGTGTTCGTAATATCCGGAAAACACGACCGGCGCTGTGTCCTGATACGCGCTGTTGTTCACCGACACATAGATTTCAAAATTTGTTCTGATGAATTGACCGAGGTCCGTGTCCGGGCCGGAACGTGCAAGATAATCGGCGAACCGGGAAAGTGACGCCGCCATCTGCGCGCCTGTGCGTGTTTCCCTGCCGAAATACGACACACTCATGCTACCGACGGTGGTGTAATAAAGTACGCTTTGTTCCAACGCTTTTTTAAGACCCGCGATATCCGCGTCGTCGGTAAATGTGGGCGACTGGTCAAGGGACAGGCGGATCAGGGCGCTTTCAGGCGGGACTGAATTTGATGGCGCGGCGAACAGCGTGCATGCCATCAGAATGATGATTGGGGTTGTTAGTATATACGGGAAGGCATTGCTGTTCAAGCTAGTTCAGACTTCACCCCCACCTTCATCCCCCCCTCGAGGGGGAGGAAAGAAGAAGGGGACAGAAATTAAAGCCACTGATAGGGCTACTCGCTGCATTGTACTGTTTAATTGGATACAATTGACCGGAACGATTTGTTCAGATTATTTTGCGGCGCCGGAACCTGAAGGCGGTATCCGGGTCTTTGCCAGGAGTTCCTGAGTGTCGCGCTGACGGCGGTCGAGTTCTTCTTCCTTAATAACAAGCTGACGTTCCAGATTGCGGATCTGCTCTTCTTTAAGCGCAGCAAGGCGGGTGAGTTCGAGGAGTTCACGGGTACATTTCTCCTGCAGGTCTTTGGTTTCCTGCTGGAGCCGCTTTTCCACAGCTTCGGCGACCTGACTGCGGGACTCGATTTCACGCATAGCCAGATCTTTTTGTTCGCGTTCCTTTTCCAGAGCGGAGAGCATTTCAGACAGACGGGAGGTTTCCTTTTCCAGCACAGCGCGCTCGGACTGTTTTTGACGGTGCACGCGGCCAAGTTCTATTTCAATTTTGGAGCGGAATTCCGCGAAAGCTTTCTTTCGCCTTTGCGCATCGGCATCAAGACGCTCTTTTCTCCAGGAAAGCTGGACCTGCAGAGTTTTCAGCGTTTCATTTTTCTTCTGCATATCTTTTTCAAAAGCGCCGCGTTCCTCGTCGAGACGGTGTTCGAGTTCCTGATACTGTTTGAGGAGCGGTTTTTTGACTGACTCAAAATCCTTGTTCTGCTGACCGAGTTTACGCTCGATTTCAGCGGACTCCTTTTCGATACTGAGACGCAGTTCGTGCATTTTCTGTTCGGACGTGCGCACGCGTTCTTTGGCTTCGGAGCGGAGACGATCGAGGTCTTCCTCCATACGGTTCTTATCGGCGGACAAACGGGTGCGTTCCTCTGCCTGATTCTGTTCCTCAGCCACCGCTTGAGACTGGGCGGCGGACTCCTCTGCGCGGATGGTGCTCTGCAGAGATTCCAGTTCCGCATCCTTTTTGCGGAGCGATTCCCAGTAAGACTGACGGTTCTTTTCCACTTCTGCCTGAAGGACAGAGACCTGTGATTCCAACGCGCGGCGGCCACTGTCGCGGACAGATTCATGGTCCAATGAACGGGCGGAGTTCTGTTCCGCAGATTGCTGGAGTTCGGATTCAAGACGCGCTATTTCCTGCTGATACGCAGACTGGCGGCTGTGAAATTCCTCTTTTTCCTTTCTGCAAAGACCGGTCAAAAGTTCGATGTCCGCGTTCAGGGCCGAGACGGTGTTTTGCAGTTCGGAGAGTTTCTGGTTCCGCTGTTTGTTGAGGGCGGCAAGCTTTGACTCAGACTGTTCCATCCATTCTTTTTCTTTGGCGCGGAGACTGTCCAGCTGCGACTGAAAGTCATTTTCTTCGCGTTCGCGCTGTTCGCGGAGCGACTCGATCTTGCGGGACCATTGGGCGGATTCCTGTTCGCGGATTTTTTCGGATTGCGCGGCTTTAGAGTTCCAGACGGACTGGGATTCGCGCACGGATTTTTTCAGTTCATCGAGACGTGATTCCAGTTCCTGCAGAGCGCCGGAAGACTGAGCGCGGTACTGACTCAACTGATTTTCCCATTTTGCTTTTTCCGCTTTGAGTTGATGGTGCATCTGGATGACAGGGTCGAGATCGCGCTGACCGGCGCTGAGCACAGCGTCAATCTGTTCGGCCATGCGGGACTGCAGATTGTTCACGCGTTCCTGCAGAGGACCGAGAGTTTCCTTGCGGGAGAGACGGCGCGATTCCATTTCTTTCAGCCAGCGGTTTTCTTCGTCGAGCATTTGTTGACGGAACTGGTCGAGCATGGCCTGGGAACGCGAGGATTCCTGTTCCAACTGTTCGCGGACAAGCGAGAGTTTGCCCTGCCATTCCGTTGTCTCTTTGTGGATATCGTTGAACTTTCCGGCATGGGCTTCATGAATGAGACGGGATGAATCTTCCATCCAGCGGAGCTCGGTTTCGAGCGCTTCTTTGGCCGTGGTGTAAGACTGTTTTTGGAACGCGTTCAGACGGTCGAGCGCGGTGTGCATTTGAAAAAGAGATTGACGGATCTGCGACCACTGTTCCGGCAGAACATCAGGCGACTTTTCATTTTGAGGCAGAACGGTGAGGGAATGTTCCGGTTCAGAAGGGGCGTGAGTGAGCTGCGCGAATTTTTCTTCCATAACTGCAAGAATTACGGAAAGGTCCACATCTGACGGCGCGTGGTTCAATGACGCGGGAGACGCGGGTGGAATCTGTTCGGCAGGTTTGACTGAACGCGCGGGAATATGTTCCGGTTCCGTTCTATTCGGAGGAGATTTTTTGGGCGCAGCCAGACGTGCCAGGAGATGAGTAACCCCTATTACAGAGCAGATAAAAAGCGTGCCCCAAATCCAGAAAAGCGGTTCAGCTATCATTGGATTTTCCCCTCCCGTTGCCGTTGTATATTATATTAAGGAAGCGTTCATTGTCGGTAAAATCGTTGATACAATAGTCCGGGTCATGCGCCTCGAGTTCATCCACAGACGCGCGTCCGGTGGCCACGGCAATGACTTTGAGACCGGCTTTTTTTGCGGCGTGAATATCGCGTTCCGTATCGCCGACGACAAAAACATGACCACGGCTGAATTTTTGTCCTGTATGTTTTTCCGCTTTAGCAAGCGCGTGGGTGAGGAGAGTGGGCCGGTCTTCGGAATCCGAGCCGAATCCTCCGAACGGCAGGTACTCGTTCAGTTTGCCGCGCAACAGTTTTATGCGCGCGCCTTTTTCAATGTTGCCTGTGCCAAGCCCCATCACGGCGCGGCGTTGTGTGAGAGAGTTGAGCAGACCGGGGATACCGTCCATCACGCGGTAATCGTGCGCTTTTTCGCATTCGAGCGGGAGCTGGTCGAGGTAAGTCTGCTGGACCGTGCGCATCTCGTCCGGCGAGCAATCGCGCCCGAACTGCGCGCGGAAAATTTCGCGGATAATGGCAGGGTCGGTTTTGCCCGCAGGGTCCACGTCCTTCATGGCGTGCCGGATGCCGTAAAGTTTGACGAACGCGGCGTCCAGCGCGCGGTTACCTGCACCGCCCGTGCTGACCAGCGTACCGTCGAGGTCAAATAGAATGCAAGGGTGTTCTGCCATAAACTATAAATATAACAGGAATTCCGGAGGATGTCCAGTATGGATTGAAAAGCAAAAAAATACGCTAGGCGCCCGGTGTACACGAATATTTATTCACCAACTGGGAGACCACCTCCTCACCCTGCCCTCTCCTTTTCCCGCCTCTTCGGCGGGCGCAGCAAGGAGAGGGTTCAAATCCAACTGATTTTCAGGGCGCCGCAAAATCGTTTGACTCCCCGAAGGCAAAATGATATGTTAAATTTTATGCTTAGGGCGGTGAACCTTTATTCGCTGGTGGCGCTGGGTCAGCAGTATGTCGTGGTGCTCGAAGAAATCGACGGGCCGCGTCTCATTCCCATCTGGATCGGGCCGGCGGAAGGTAATTCCATCGCCATGCACCTCAACCGTATCCAGGTCCCGCGCCCCATGACGCATGACCTTATCGTCAATATCCTCACTGCGCTCAATGTCAAGATTTCCAAAGTGGTGATTACGGAACTGAAAGAAAGCACTTTTTTTGCGTCCATCTATCTGTCGCACAACGAAGGCACGGCACAGGAAGTGGATGCGCGTCCGTCGGATTCCATTGCGTTGGCTCTGCGCTGTGCGGCTCCGCTGTTTGTGGACGATTCTGTGTTTGAAAAATGCGAGCCGCTATTGAAACCGATTTCCAAAGATGAAGTGGATGACTTCAAGCAGAAACTTACCGACCTGAAACCGGAAGATATTTACCGCGATATTCAGAAACCTCCAGAAGAACCGAACGGCTGACGAATCTCCGCATATACGCGCTACAGACTGACAACTTAACGGAAGTTGCGATGGTTGTTGTTGAAGTGGCGATTTCACCCCCACCTCTCCTCCCCCTTCGAGGGGGAGGGATAACAAAATAAACTATTTTACTGTGTCGGCGTGGCCTTGGCGTTCTTCCGGGGTTTCCCAGGGGGCTAGATTGGGGTCGGTGACCACGGGTTTGTCGGTAACAGGGACTTTTAAGCGGTTCTGTGTGTCCTCGGCCTGGTACGAAGAGGGCTGCCGGAGTTCGCGCAGGTGTTCGTCCAGAGGGACTACGTCGTTGCCGTCGAATGACGGGGAAAATACGGCTATGGCTACGGCAGGTTCCGAGCCCAGGTTTTGAAAATAGTGCGGGGTGGTGCGGCGCACAAAGATGACTGACCCGGCGCTCACGTTGAACACTTCTCTGCCGAGATGCATGGCTCCGTGCCCGGACTTGACGAACACGGCCAGGTCGTGGTTATCGTGGCGGTGCGGTTTTTCCGCTGTGCGCACCTGCACCAGATGGTAGCTGGCCATGTCTCCCTGCAGGAGAAGCATGCTGGTAAGCGGTTCTTCGGCTTTGATGGCGTTTTCCCACAGTACGCGGTCAAAACTTTTTTTTTGCAGTTTGCCGATATCGTTCATCATAAAAAGATATGAACGTGAGTCCAGACTGCATCCGGTCAGCATGGCGGCAAAAATAAAAATCAGATATTTCATTTCAGTTTTGACAGTTTTGAACGGGCCATTTTGTCGTAGGGAGTCCCTTTGAGCGCGCGCCATGCGGCGATGGTGTTTTCTTTGACAGAAACATTGGCCGGTTCTTTGCGCAGCCAGTGGTCCTGGCAGACTGCGCGCAGGTACCGGGCCTCGTGGTTGGCGGGATTGTTGCGCAGGTAATCTGCGCAGAGTTCGACGCCGCGATGGTAGTCCTGCTCAATAATGCACAGCTGGACACGGGCAAGGACAAGTTTTTCGTGCACGCCGAATTTTGCGTCTCCGTCATCGAGAGTCTGCGCGGCTTCGTGCAGACGTCTTTGCGCAATGAATTGACGCGCCAGAGCGGCATAAGATTCGGGCGTGGGCGCGGACTCCACTTCCTGTTTAAGCGGTTCGATAAGTTTCAGGTTCCATACAGAGATCCAGACTGCAAGAGTGTCCTCGATGGACGCGTTGATGCGGTTTTGACTGACTGCCTGAATTTCGGCAAGTGACGCGGTATCGGCGCCGGACTTTTCGACGGTGCTGAGGACTTTTTCCGCGTCGTCCCACTGCCGTCCGGAATAGTTTTCGATATCTTCGATACGGGCCGGGAGCGGGAGATTGTCCGGGTACTGGACAGTGTTTTGCGCGGCACGGGCGTGTTCATATTCCGTGTACGCTTTTTCCATTGCGGGGCCGGGTTCGGCGATGGACAGCGGGTGATTAATGTCCGCCAGATAGTGGGACAACCGTCCGAAATTTTCCGCGACCACTCTGCCGCGCTTGTTGGAAAGCACGCGCCGCACGAGAGCGTTCACCTTTATGCGGGCTGATTTTGCGCTGTGGCACATGGGCGCATTCTTGTCATCCGGTTCAGGGAGCGCTGCAGCGTCGGCAATGAACGCTGCATTTTTTGTCAGGAATATCCTTAAATCTTTGGAAAGTTTTGGATGCTGCGATGAAGACGTCACGATTTTGCGGTGCGCGTCCGCATCCCAGGCGTGAGAAACAGTGACAAGGGACAAGCAGCAAGTGACCAGCAACAAAGAGAATGTGACGGGCGGCAATCTTAGACCGCGGTAACCGGCTGGAATTGGTTTGACGTTTATCATACTGCAGACTATTTTACTATTTATGCTTATTCCGCTCAAAGACCGACGTTCAGTTTTTCGCCGGAATCTTCCGCGGCTTCGCTGCGGTTTTTGCGGGCAGGAATTATACTGCGGACATCTTCATCCGGGTTGAACTTTTTTCCGTCGGACTCGATGATAACTGCGCCCATCTGGTCGGTGCGGTAAGCGCGCGCGCCGTGCTTTTTCAAGCGCTGGCTGGTGGTGTGCAGATAATTTTCTTTCATGCGGACGGAGGCAATAGCGCCTTGCGCGCGGGGCAAATATCCGTACTGAATGACCGCGGCAACGGGCTGCACCGCTTTCAGAAAATCGTCCGGCAGCCAGAACGGGTGTCCGTGTTTGGGCAGGAGCAGGACATCGGCGCGGATTTCGGCTGAGTCTTTTTTGGCAAGTGTTTCGATGGTTTTGAGCGACGCCTGAGTGGGCAGGAGCATGCTGAACTCACCATAGGTGACCTTCAGCACCAGAGAACGGGACCCGAGGGGATCGTCGCCGGGCCTGAAATTTTTGAGTCCCGGTTTGGGTTCGGATTTCGGGTGAATAACGGTGATGGCCAACTCTTTACCTTTATACGTTTCGCGGTAGACCACGTCACCGGCGCGGGCGGTGGAAACTTCTGCCGGAGAAGAAGTGATGAATTGCGCGTAGACGGCAAGCGCGTTCTTCAGGTACGGTTCGAGCAGGTGCGGTTCGGTGCGTTCGAGCGGGTCAAAGGTTTCGACGCTGCCGGATTCGTACACATAGGCCATGGGATTGGAAAAACCGGAAAGTTCGCGGAACTTTTCATAATCAATGATTTTACCGTCGGGGGAAACGATGGATTCTTTCGAGTACGGGATGACCAGTTTATCCACGGGGAAATTTTTCATGATGAATGGAATGGAGCTCAAGTTGCCGGGACGCGCGGATGTATTGATGACAAGATTGATGCGGCTGATTTTATACTGGGTGAGAGTGGGCGCGATGCTGCCCTCGGCAAAGTCCCACCCGGCACGCGCGGACATTTTTTTGCCGATAAGTCCGGCGCCCTGCTGTTCCAGCATTTCAGGGTCAGCGGTACCTGTGTCGCCCCCCCATCCGGCGTCAATGAGCACGGCTTTTTTCGCCGGTGTGCGGATGAGTAAGGCGTTGCCCTGTCCGGCATCGAAGAAAGTGATGGACAACTTGTCCGAATCTTTTTTCCAAACGAACACTACGGCGGCGCTGACTACCAATACAGCAATCAGTGCGCCAGCCAAACGCGTGATGAGGACAGAATTCATTTTTTTCAACGTGTCGGCGGCGAGTTTCAAGGGATACCATGCGGCAATGACGAGCACGAGGACATAGTATACGATAAGATGGTTGGTGGTGATGGTGTCCACATACGGGTAGGGCATATATCCGGCCCAGTTCTGCGCCATGGACAGGAACGCGTCGCAGAGTATCCAGTTGAACGACTGGATTTTAAGCGCGATCTGGCTGGCGGCGCCGTAGGTCTTTTCCGTCAGGGCCAGAAACATGAACAGAAGGATCAGGGTAAATGAAGGGATAAAGTTCATGATATCTTCGCGCATGTTATAATATTCGTCATTTCTATATCTTGCAAACCGGTAGAAGAAAATACCCAGGTACATCAGAAAAACAAAGAGCGCAATGAGCACGGCAAATCCCACCGGCGTGTACGACATACCGAGCAGAGACAAGACAAAATTGCCTGAATTCTCGCTCAAAAACATCTGCGACGTAGTGACCAGCGAAGCCGCCACCAATCCATACTGCACAATAAATCCGATGAGCGGGATGGCCAGAAAATTGGCAAAACTGCCGGAAATCGGGAACCGCTGAAAGTAAACCGCAGACAACGGCCACATCATGCCGATGAGAATGGCGAGCTGGGCGCAGGTAAATATCAGCAGGCCGCGCCACACCGTCTTGCGGTAAAAATAGTCGACCAGGTCAGAGTCTTTCAGATACAAACTTCCGTAATAAAGTCCGGCTGAAACAATGTAGAGCAGAGGCATGAGCACGGCATAGCTTGGCAGCCAATCGTTCATGAGGGGAATGCTTCTGAATCCTGCAAACTGATGGAGGAACCCTATCCCGCCCAATATACTGACAAACGAAAAAAGCGTGAATGCAATAAGCAGAAAAAAGTACGGGAAATAAAGCAGACCGCGCGTGATTTTGTTCCACTTAAGGAATTGCTCCACCTGACCAGACAGATGTGCAAGCGACCATACCGCTACATACGAAAGAACAAAACTGCCGTCGGGCAGCTTGAGCGGATCAGGCAGCAGTATAATGAACGCGGACATGGGAATTGTGTACACCGTGGCGCGCCGGATACCGAACCCTCCGAACGAATAGAGGAACTGACCGATGGAAAACATGAGCACTGCGCGCAATGTGGCCGGGCTGGCGCCGGTGATAATGGCAAAGACTGTGAGTCCGAAGACTACAAATATGAATGTAAGTTTTCTCGGCAGACCGAACACTCTGGAGATGGCAAGCAAAAGCACAGCGACAAAACCTACATGCAGTCCGGACACTGCCAGCACATGCGCCACGCCTGTGGCTTGAAATTGCTTTTTCACTTCGTCGGGCACGCCGCCCCGTAGCCCCAGAGTGACGCCTCCGAGAAACGCGCTTTCCGGATAAGGCATGGTCTTGCGGAGCACAGCGGTCATTTTTTTCTTGAGTGTGAGGGACATTTTGATCAAAGGATTTGTTTCGCCTGTACCGATGACGCGGATATCCGCGGCCTTTTTAACGGGAAGCGTCATGCCGTAGATATTCCGTGCGCGGAGGTAGCCGCCGTAATCGAATCCGCCGGGATTGGACTTGGCGCGCGGAGCGAGCAGAGACGAGACCACTTCCACCCGCTGTCCGTAGAGAAGGGAAGAATAAAGCTCGTCACCG
>CAYHWZ010000049.1:0-10900 GCA_964359975.1 uncultured Elusimicrobia bacterium
AAAAAAAGTTTGCCCCTGCCGTTCGATTGTTCTATTTGCATTTTTTCTCCCAGTTTATGAAAGCACTGAACCCAAATGGAAAGAAACCATTTTATTGAAAGGTTCCCAGCCCAAATCCTTGGCTCTGATTGCATGCAGTTTGAGCGCTCCAGGAGTGATCCGCCCCAGATATTGTCCGTCGGAACCTCGATTGATTTTGTAATTGGCTCCTTCTGTAACGCAATCCAGTACAAACCCGTAAGATGAAAGGAGCCTGGCGTATTCTTCCAGACTGGCTTTTTCAAGATTCAAAGGTGATGAAGGTGAAAAAGCAATCATGGGAATTTCCATGGCGCCTTTATAAAACTGTACTCGGATTCCGGGCAAACTAAACTTCTTGCTGCCTTCGCCTTCGTACGGCTGCAGTTCGTTCCAGATTTGTTCCAGTGTCATGGTCATCGCACCAACTCCGCCGGGCTTTTCTCTTCGCAAACCGGAACAGGGTTGCTGAAATCAATCCGGGCCACCGCAATAGTTGCCATAGGAACTTTCGTTTTTTCAACGACCAGTTGGTCTGTGCGGGCTGAAAGCATTGCCGCCGGCTCCGAAACTCCCGGAATTTTGAGATATTTCATGACCATTTCCGACGGGTTGGGTAGAATGTCTTTAAGTTTGACCAACTCTTCGCGGGTGTAGCAGACCAGTTCCCATTTATGCCTTTCACAAAATGACAGAAGACCTGCTTCGCGGTTTTTCAAATCCACCGTGGAAACATTCTTAACGGACTTTACGCTCAAACCGTGCCGTTCGAAAGTTTCTTTCAGAAGCTGGTCCAGCGTTTCCTGACTGACACCCCTGTCGCAGCCCATCCCGATTGCCAGACTTTTGGGACGATAAATTACTGATTTAGCGAGAAGACTTTTGTAGTTTTCTCCCGGAATCCGGTCCGTGATGAGAAGGGCCGCTTTACAATCTGAAGACGCCAGCTCATCCAGACTTTCAAAATGCCGGAAGTTTTTCGGGAGCGGAACATCGCGTTTCCACCAGTTCCGTTCACCCGCATCCTGATAAATGCCCACAGATTCTTCATTAACGACAGAGGCGCTTACTTTGGTAATATTCTCTCCCAGTTCGGTAACCCATCCGAACTCCCGGCCTAAAATATCCACAGGGATTGTTTTGCCAACGTCTGACGCCGTAGTGATCACAGGTTTTGCCCCGGTGATTTTGGTGATTTCTTCAGTGAGTTCGTTGGCGCCGCCCATGTGACCGGAGAGCACGCTGATGGCGAAGTTGGCCTTGTCATCGACCACAATCACAGCAGGGTCCGTGTGTTTGTCCTTAAGGAACGGAGCAATGGTCCGGACGACCGCGCCCAGAGAGACGATGTAGACCAATGCGTCATGAGTGTCGAATATTCTTGCGGTGAGGTCTTTGATGGGCGTCTCAAAAAACTCGACCTTCCCGGGAATTTCCTTTTTGAATTTAGCGGAAATAAACAGATCGCTTTTTGCCAAGCCGATATGGATTCTTTCGGCAAGTGCGGCGCCGTGTTTGGTGATGGCAATAATCGCGATTTTTTCTTTTTCTATCATTTTTAACACCTCTATTTTTTAGCCGTCAGTATATAAATTGGATTGAGAGCCGCAAGGCGCGTGATGTCCAGGATGGGCTGACTCCTGGAAACCTGCAACAGCGTTGCCTCAGCCTTGAGCCCCAACTTCTTAAAAGATTCCCATGCTTCCGCAAGATTTTCAAGCGTGATAACATTGACCACGATCCGCCCGTCGGATTTCGAACGCTCCGCGCAAATTCTCAGGATTTCCGGCATGTTACCCGCTGATCCGCCTATAAAGACCGCATCCGGTTCGAGCGAGATAGAGCTGATCGCATCCGGTGCCAGACCGTGAATCGCATGCACGTTCGGCGTTTTGAACTTGTCAATATTTTTGTTGATCAAAGCAAAATCGTCGGCGTTCTTTTCAATTGCAAAGACACTCCCCTGCGGCGCGAGTAAAGCAGATTCAATCGAAACCGATCCCGACCCCGCTCCGATGTCCCACACGACGCTATCTTTACGGATATGCATTTTGGAAAGAGACAGGACACGCACTTCAGATTTGGTGATCAAGCCTTTCTCCGGGGTCCGCTGGTAAAATTCCATGTCGGGAATTCCAAGGGGCCATTCTTTCAACGAGTTTTCCTTTGGAGTATATTCGGCGGATTTTTTAACGAGGATCATCACATTCAAAGGAGCAAAGACCTTCCCGGTTATCTCCTCCAAACTGCCGGAAGTGACGCGTTCATCCTCTCCCCCCAGATTCTCGCAAACATAGGCCTTAAAACCGTTCCCGATATTTTCCAACAGCGCCTTCGCAATTGCCGATGGAGTGTTTATATCGTCTGTAAAAAGTCCAATTTTAGAAGGATCCGCAGTCTTGAGCATGTTCAGCAGATCGTCGATGGGCTTGGCGTGGAGACTCACCAGAACCGCGTCTTCCCAACTCTCCTTGACTCTGGCAAAAGCCAACTGCATTGCGCTGATATATGGCAGTATCTCGACTTTATCTTTCGGCACTTTGGTCAAGAGATATTTTCCGATACCATAAAAGAGAGGGTCACCCGATGCCAGCACGACCATTTTCTTTTTGCCAAGCTCACTATTGATTCTGGCCGCGACTTCCTTTAGATTTGATTTCACCGCCACTTTCTCGCAGTTGGATGGATTAAAAAATGAAAGGTGCCTTTCTCCTCCAAAAAGGATTTCCGCGTTCTGAATCAGCGCGTGTGCCTCCTGTCCCAGACATTTCTCTCCATTGTCGCCGATGCCGATGATATAAACTTTATCTTTCATGCTTGTTCCGTTCCTTTCAAAATCTCGTTCCTGCCCAGGATGTTCCCTTCAAAATCAGTAAGGATACATTCGACCGCGATTTGGCCTTTCACATTTTGATGACAGGATTTGCAAACCCTGTTTGCAACCCTATCCCAGAATCCTTCGATCTTTTTTGTTGCAATGATTTCTTCCACATGTCTAGCGGTATTGGCTTGGGAAATTTCATCAATGGTTCCCGATGGAATCTGGCATTCCGCGGCAATGGACGCCAGGAAAGCCATGTCCACGTGGCTCCCGGCCACATGTGTTTGCATCTTACCCGCTGCAATCTTGGACATTTTCCCCGGCATACCGCACAAGATCACCTTTTTCATGCCTTTCACCGAAGACTGTTTGGTGGAAAAACCAACGAAATCTCCCATTTGAACATAACACTCTTGAGGGAGTTTAAGAATCTTGATGGCGAATTGTTCACTTCTGCTGCCGGTCGTCAAAACAATGGTATCTTGTCCCGCGGCACGCGCAACATCAATCGCTTGAGAAATCGAAGCCCGATAAGCCGACGTGGAAAACGGAACAACGATACCGGTCGTCCCCAAAATAGAAATTCCGCCAATGATACCCAACCTCTCGTTTTCTGTCTTTTTCGCCATTTCCTCCCCGCCGGGAACGGAAATTATGACCTTGAAACCATACCGTTGAAGCTCGTCACCTGCCGCTTCCCTCACCATTTCCGTGATGTTCTTTCTGGGGACAGCATTGATAGCGGGACCGCCGACTTCCAAGCCCAGACCGACCTTGGTAATTGTGGCAACTCCCGGTCCCCGATCGAGCAGGATTTCGCCCGGACGGTCTAATCGGGTGACAGTAACGGTCAATTCGGCCCCGTTGGTGCAATCCGGATCATCGCCGGCATCTTTAATGACAGAACAAACCGCTTCATCTTTGCTAAATTCACAGCGCTTGAGCGCAAAAGTGACTCTCCTTTTGATGGGTATCGCAATCTCAATTTCCTGCAAAGCTTTCTGATGAATTAAAACATGCGTCGCGGCTTTGGCCGCAGCCGCAGAACAGGCTCCAGTAGTCCAACCGGTACGCAACTGTTTTTTTGTTTCCGTATTATGTCCCATCTATCCATCCATCCTACCAAATTTTCTTCAAAGGTTATTCGTTCCGTTCATTTCCCTGGAGAGTTCCGGCCAGTCCGTCTGACATTTTTTGCCCCACTGATCGGAGAAAACCAGTTCATTCAAGGTAAGCCGGGGAATCCAGCCCGCGGTTTCGAGTTCCGGTTTGTCCGGGAAATGAGTGACATACCCGATACACAAGTAAGCGACCGGATGGACATGTTGCGGCAAACCAAGTATCTCCCGAATATCAGTGTCATGGATGATACTTACCCATCCAACTCCCAATCCTTCGACGCGGGCAGCCAGCCATAAGTTTTGGACCGCACAAACGCAACTGTAAAGATCCATCATTCGATTCGCAGTGCGTCCGATAACGACCGGACCAAAACGTTCCTGGTCCCTTGTGATACAAATGTTCAGAGGCGATTCGAGAATGCCTTCGAGTTTAAAACCCCTATATTTCTCACGTTTCTCATCAGAAAACATCATAGCCGCTTCTGCATTGGCTCGCTGAAAAGCGGAATGGATTGCTTTCCGCACTTCCATTGACCTGATTAAAATAAAATTCCAGGGTTGCATGAACCCGACGGAGGGCGCATGATGCGCAGCATCCAACACCCGCGCCAACACATTTTCAGGAATTGGGTCGGTGCGGAATTGAGAGCGGATGTCTCTCCGTTCATAGATGGCACGATATACACCATCTTTCAAACTTTGTTCGAATTCGTTCTCTGTCTGAACAAAACTTTTATTCATGCCTCAGCCTCCGCTGAGAGCAGTAAAAGCGCGTGGATGATGGCCACTGCAATCGGACTGCCGCCCTTTCGTCCAGATGCAACGATGAATGGGGTCTCCAACTCCAGTATAATTTCTTTGGATTCTGCGGCCGACACAAACCCCACAGGGACTCCGATAATCAGCGCAGGACTGGCGTTTTCCTCCCGAATAAGCCGTGCGGTCTCTATCAGAGCGGTGGGCGCGTTGCCGATAGCAATGATTGCGCCGTTCAATTTGCCGAGGCGATGAGCTTTACGCATCGACTCGATCGCTCGCGTGGAGTTTTTTTCCTTTGCCAAAGAGATGACATCGCCATCCGAAATGTAAGAAGTGATCGCACAGCCATATGCGCGCAAGCGATCCTCGTTTAATCCTGCCGCAATCATTTTAACATCTACTATAATGTTGCAGCCGGCTTTCAAAGCCGCAATACCGGACTGAATGGCGCGTGAATGAAATTTCATAAGTTTCAGAAACTCAAAGTCGGCCGTGGCATGGATAACGCGCCGCACCACCTGCCATTGGCCGGGTTCAAAGTTGTGGGGACCGGCTTCCTTGTCGATGACGGCGAAACTGCCGTCTTCAATGTTTCGCCCAAGCGCCGTCATCTGCCTCATATCGTTGGTCATCTGGTCCCTCCAATCTTTTTGAACGGGTTGTTAAAAAAACATTCGATCTTGATCTGTTTTTCCTCAATTTGGGACGCCATCAACTGTTCCTTGATTGGGTAAAGCAAATTTCCGTCGCCGGAAAGAAAAACGCTTGCAGGTCGAACTTCCTGAATCAACCGCGCAAGCACAGCCAGTGCCCGGCTCAATCGTTCAGGATGATTTACAGACGGGAGAGCCTCAATGCTAAAATCCAAATCAACGGAGGAACAAATATCCCGTACGAACGATGGAGGGATAAAATAATTTTCCGATTCGACGAACCAAATCATCCGCGCTTGGTCAGCACAGGATTTGAATTTCGCACCCTGAATCAAGCCCAACGCCGCGGTGATGCCAGTGTCCGTCGCCAGGACAAGCGTACGGCCGGATGTCCCGGGTTCATCCGGCACGAACTGTCCCCAGGGACCGCTGAACGGAACCTCTGCACCGTTTTGCGTTACATGCATGTAGTTGGAACCCGGTCCTGTCCCCACCTTCTTGACCGCAATTTCGAATTTGGACTGTTCCCTGTCTGAAGAAAGAATTGAATAGGCCCGTTTGGCAATCTTGCCTCCGGGCAGAGGAATATTGGTGTTGATAATGACATACTGCCCGCCGGCAAAATTCAGCGGTTCACCTTCGGGCATAACAAATTCCAGAAGACGGGTCTCCCCATTCAATTGTTTTGAGGACGCGATCCTTGCCAATCTTGGAGATGCCATATCAGTTGCCCGTTTCCCCTATTTTATCGCGGAGCATCTGAAACATGAGAGGGTGCGAACCAAAATACGGGGCAATCTTGATGTTTTTTTCGGAGTGCTTCTTCTTCAATTCGCCGGCCAGAACTTCTATCCTCTTCACCAATATTCCCGTGAAAAGGTAGAAGGGAAATATGACTAAATTTGTAGTACCATTTTCAAGCATCCGCGGAAGCAGATCAGAGTACCTCGGCTCAGCCAACGCGATAAAACTGTGATGCAGCTTGCGACAGGTGATTCTCAGGCGAAGTTTTTGCATCATCTCATTAAACTGCCCAATCGCATCAGCATCCGTGGCTCCCCTGCCAACTACAAGCACATCAATTTCATCCCGGGTTTCCACGGGAAAAGAACAAAGCGTTTCACGGATACGCTCTGCTGACAATTCGACCAGGTTTTCGTGCGGCCAAAGACAGTTCCCGTATTTAATTTCAACTTCAGGGTGAGAACGGGAGAACTCGGAAAGTATCTCCGGAATCTCTGTTTTCACATGACCTGCGCTGAAGAGCAGATACGGTATCACGACTATTTTTTTGGCACCGCTTTCCGCCAGCCGATTCAAAGTTTCAGGTATAAGCGGACAGCTCAATTCCAGAAACGCGCAGTTAATCTCCACAGAATCCTTAAACCCGTTGTATGCTTGAAACCTTCGGGCGAAATCCAGAAACTCGCCTGCCGCAATCGGGTCCCGGCTTCCGTGTCCAATCAGCAAAATGGATGTTCTATTCATGACTTTCCTTTTTCAATGAGAGAGTACATCCGACGCTTTTTTCAATTGTTCCAATGGGTCCCTGATTTCGAAGTCAGGGACCAGCGGCCGTGGATCTTCTACTTTTCCATTTCTTCCATTCATGTTACCTTGTCCGGCGTGCCAAGTCCCGATGGTCAGCGCCAACCATTTGTTCCTGACCGGGATCAATTCCTGAACCGTGCGTTTGCCTTGAGTCTCAGTACCAATTACTTGGTACCCTTTTATATTTCTCAGAGTCTCAGCTACCAGTTCTGCTGAGGAAGCTGTCCGGCTGTCCACCAGAACAACCCCGCTAAAATCATAGAACTCGGAATTCCTGGACCGATAGACCTCGCCGCTTTTTCTCTTTAAGAGAGTCGCTATCTCTTTTCCTTTGGGCAGAAACAACCGGAGCGACGAGATCGCCGCCTGGAAATCACCCCCGCTGTTCCCCCTCAAATCAATGATGATGCGGTCCGCACCACGGCTCTTCAGTTCCTTAAGGGCTTTTTTCAATTCGCGCGGTGTTGTCTTGGCGAACGAATGCACGACAATATATCCAGCGCTTGAGGAAACCATCTGCGGTGCCGTCACTGTCGGCTTGTTTTTAAACCCCCGCAGATAGTCCAAATCCGGCGTCTGCCCTTCCACCAGAGAAGAATCCTTGTCCAAAAGTTCAATAATTTCGGACAAAGATATCTTCTCCAGCTCTGTTCGGTTCAGTTCTTTGTAATAACGCTGTTCAATCGCAGTGATAACAGATTCTTTCAGCCCATCCTTATTTTGCCCGGCACCATTTAGCGGTGACCACATGCAAAAAAGAACGAGGAGAAGAGCCCTTGTCCGCAGTTCCTGTTTCTTCTCAGCGTTCAGACCTGTTGTGATTAATGACAATAGAACGCCATGTCTCCTTCGCTTGCGGTTCCCCAAGGAGTAACGCCAACATCCGGGATACGGGTCACTTTGTCCGTTGCTCCGTCAATCATGTAGATGGAATTGTCCGTTGAGCACGCGAGGAAAACCTTCTTTCCGTCGGGAGAAGTGGTTCCGGTTTCAAGGCGCAGGCCTTTGCCCAGCACTATGGTCCCCAGTTCTTTCATCGAGACCAGATCATAAACGTACAGCAGACCTTCAGTCTCGGTAGTGGCGATTACGTAGGCTTTTTTTCCGCCGTTGACAAAGTTTACCCCGGTCATGGTTCCGCCGGCGGGAAAAGTGGTCTTCAGGCGCTGTTTTCGCGCGTCAATCACGGACACAGTCTCATCGCCATTGTTCGGTACAAGCATCCATTTACCGTCCGGTGAGGCGTAGGCTCTCCAAGGATTTTCGCCCACGGGAATGGTCTTGATAATCGCGTCTTTTTTTGTGTCGATAACAGCCACAAGGTTGGAATCTCCGTCCGCTGCATAAACATATTTTTGGTCCGGAGTAATGGTCGCATTGACAATTCCTTTGATATCCGACAGGTACCGGGCCGGATCCTTTGACGCCACCTGGTAAACGTCGCCGATGCTCAACTGTTTGATCACTTCATGTTTCCTGGCGTCAACCACATCCACGCGGTGCGCACCGAGGTTCGCGATATAGGCTTTTGTTCCGTCGGAAGTGAAGGTGACTCCGTGCGGTTCATGAAAACCCTCAATCCTTTTAATCTCCTTGTTCTGCCCCAGATCAATCACGGATACCGTGCCGTCTTCCAGATTGCCGATGTAGGCCAGATATTCCGGATACAGATCATTTTTCTCAATCGCAAAATGTTCCGGCGCGCGGCCAAGCGGAACCCGTGCTTCGAGTTTACCGGTTTCCACGTCAATGATCTCCACCTCGTTGCGCATGGGCAGACTGACCAGGATTTTCTGACCCGTCTTGCCGGACCAGGCCATGATCATGTGCGCTCCGGCCCAGGTATCGGTCGTAAGTTTTCCCATCAGCTTCAGAGTCTTCATGTCAATCACGGAAACATAGTCCGCGTCCCGGTTTGCGACAAAAAGCCTGTCGCTGGATTTGGTCATGCCGGGCATTTCCGCCCGGAGTAATCCGCCCCACACCGCTGCCAAACAACCCACCAACAGATACACTGCTTTTTTCATGTTTGATGCCTCCTTTGTTTTTTTATTCTCGTACACTAGAAATAAACTTGCGTTCTCAAACCCAGAATCAGCACATTGCTTTGAGGAGCTCCGGTTGCTGTGCCGGCGCTATGAAAAACAAATTGTCCGATTGGCGACAGGGAAAGATGTTCCGTCAGATAAACCGAATAGTAAGCTTCGCCGACGGACTCTGTTTCCGCTGAAAGTCCGGCGCCTTCGGCTGTCACGTAATGGCTGTACCCGATGCCGATCCGGTCTCTTCTCCTTGCCGTCAAAAAGTTGTGCAGCATGACTCCGGTGCTCCAGGCGTGAGGGTCACGGATCGGTTCTTTTTTGAACGATCTTCCGATGCGTCCGAACACGATTGCATGGGACCCAATTTCCTGATCCGCGCTGATACCCAGGGAATAGTCATCAATATTCTCACCCACAGTCCTGCCGTTTCTGGAACCCCAGAACCTGTAGTTCCCAAGCCAGCCGAACAGAACCCTGAACCGCGCATCCATTTCTGCAATGAAATAGGGTTGTTCCGTTACATTGACACCGCTTCCATTAGGACTTTGGATTCCTATACTCACGGACACGCTTCTCCGCGAGTCATATGAGAACACGGCTCCAGGTCCGTTGGGTGGATTGCCCACGACCGGATTGTTGACCAGTGTCCCGGTGATGAACTGGCTCGTCTCGTCATTGGCTGTACGGTTTCGGTCGAAATAATTGGTCAGATCAATTTTGCCTGCGACGAACTGAACCTGCTGTGCCAACCAGTTTTTTTGGATCCAGGCTTCCCTCAGACGCGTCTCGTCCTGCTGTACGGCTTGCGGCAATGAAGTGCCATCATTGTTCAAGACCGAATTGTTGAACAGTGAGGTGTCCGGCCCCTGGCCGCCCTGCGATTCAAGGTCAATGAAAAACACTGAATTTTTCATCGGGCGGCTCAAAAGATAAACATCCACGGACCCTTGCGCAAATGATTGTTTTTTCGTCGCTGGTTCCAAACTGTCCGCAATATGCTGAAAAATGCCGGTTCCCGAAACAGCGACATTCACTCGTTTTTTAAACTCTTCCTCCATCATCCCGCTGATTTTTTCTCCAATCTCTTCCCTGCGGTTCAGTTTCACCTTGATCAAAGCGCTGCGATCCTTGACTTTCAACCCGTCTGACGGGCAGATCCCATCTTTGGGCAGGACGGAATATGCGTGCCCGCTGGGACAGACATATTCCGTCACTTTCTTGATCTCGTCGGACTTTTCCGGCGGAAACGTGATTTTTTCCAAATCTTCCACTTTCCTTTTGAGCGCTTGAAATTCCTCGTCTGAAACTGCTCCAACTCCGGTTACGCTCATTTGCGCCAACATACCCATGATAAAGACTGCCACTATTTTACTTTTTATTTTCATTTTGTTCTCCCTTTCGAAGAATGACGGCGATGATTGCCGTCTTGTTAAACAGTCCGGTTTCCTGTCTGGCGGAAATCCCTCAAGGGTTCCGCTTACAGTTGCGGGGCAGAGCTCGATTTTCACGAGACTTTCCCTGACTGTTCTCTCTGATTCTTTCGTTGCAGTTTAACTCAAACAAAGGCCTCCTTTTCATTTGCGGCATATCGGACGGCTGACGACACGAAATTCCGAGCCCAATCGGGATTGGACAAAAAATGCAGATGCAGATACGAAGCCAAAAGAAGTTTTCGTGCGAATCCCTCGATTTGCTTTTCTTCAGACTTTCGATTCGTCAGCTCATAAGAATAGTTTTTTTCATCTTCCTTGATGTGCCGGCGTGAATAATGGAACTCATGTCCACGCACCGGCGTTCCCTCTTTACCAAGAATCGTATCGGTGATTATTTTCCCCTGTTTATAGCCGAAATTATGCAGTTTTTGAGACATCATGATTTTGCCCGGAACTGCGCCGACCATGGTATGTAATTCGCCGTTCAGTGACTCAATACTGT
>CAYHWZ010000050.1:0-10790 GCA_964359975.1 uncultured Elusimicrobia bacterium
TCCTGTAACTCTGTCTGCCTCCCTCTCCTTCCGCCTCGGCGGACACGTGAAAAGGAGAGGCCCGGGGTGAGGATTGCAGTAACGTATTACAACTATGCCCGATAAAATCGTCATCACCGGCATCGGTCTCACTACTCCGCAGGGATGCGGCAGAGAAATCTCATGGCAAAAAATCCGCGCCGGCATATCCGTCAATGCGGACTTCACTCTCACCTCCGCCCGTGCCGCGCCCCTTGAAAATCTGAACGGTCTGCACCGCATCTACCCGCTTTCTCTCCGCACCGCTCAGGAAGCGCTCAACGACGCGGGGCTTGTTCCCGGCGAATGGAACCCCGAACGTGTCGGATGTTCGGTCTCCATTTCCAAACCTATTCTCAACGGGCCCTGTATATCTGCTCCGGAAACAGTCGGCCAATACCTGTCTGAAAAATTTAATATTCAGGGTCCGGTACGCAACGCAGTCGCGGCTTGCGCCACTGGTGTACACTCTATTCAGATGGCTGCGCGATGGCTGAACGACAATCTCTGCGACGTAGCGCTGGCAGGTTCCGCCGAATCGTGCCTGCATCCGCTCTATCTTGCCGGGTTCCGGCGGATGGGAGTGCTTTCAATTTTTCCGCGCCCGTTCGATTTCCGTCGCGACGGATTTGTTATCGGCGAAGGTGCCGGTATTCTTGTCCTTGAACGCGAATCCGATGCCCGCGCGCGAAATGTCCGTATTTACGCAGAGCTTGCCGCCTGTTCACTCGGTGCAGATACCGCGCACCCTGTTTCGTTCGACCCGGACGGTGCTGCTATCTCACGCGTGTTGGATCGCGCATTGAATTCGGCGGAACTGAATCCCGATGATGTAGATTACATCAACGCGCACGGTACCGGCACTCATCTCAACGATATAGCCGAAACCCGCGCGCTGAAAAAAACATTGAGAGCTGCCGCGCTTTCTGTTCCGGTTTCGTCCACTAAAGGGTCTACAGGACATCTGCTCGGCGCGTCCGCCAGTGTTGAAGCCGCGCTCTGCTGTCTGTCCATCCGCGACGGGAATGTCCCGCCCACAGCCAATCTAAACGAACCTGACCCGCAATGCAATCTGAACCTTGTGAGGGGGAACGCACAAAATATTGCGGTCCGCACATCTGTCTCGCTTTCGTACGGGTTCGGCGGCGCAGTCGGCGCCGTGGTCTTGCGCAAACTGTCATGAAAGAATTCCTGTCCGGTCATCTGGACCATCTTTCAGCCCAATCCCTCCGCCGACGGAAAATCGTGCTGGAAAACGCTTCCGCGCGCGAAATCACGTTCAAGGGCAAAAAACTGCTCAACTTCTCTTCCAACGATTATCTCGGACTTTCCAAAGACCCGCGCGTTATCCAGTCCGCGGAAAACGCGCTCCGACGGTACGGCGCCGGGTCACGTTCGTCCAGAATGATTTCCGGTTCGCTCGAAATCCACGAAGAGTTGGAACGTCGCCTTGCCGAATTCCGCGGCGCCGAATCCTGTCTCGTGTTTCCCAGCGGGTTCATGACCAATCTCGGCGTGCTCTCCGCCCTGCTCAACGAGGGTGACGCAGTCATCATGGACCGCTTGGACCATGCTTCCATCATAGATGCCGCACGCCTTTCCCGCGCCCGTGTTTTTGTATATGAACACTGCTCACCATCCTCGCTGGATAAAGTCTTGCACCGCACGCGAGACTATAGGAACCGGCTCGTGGTCACAGACACACTCTTCTCCATGGACGGAGATTTCGCGCCATTGTCTCAAATTGCCGACCTCTGCAAATCTCACGGAGCATGGCTCATGGCGGACGACGCGCACGCTGTGGGAGTTTTCGGTAAGAACGGTTCCGGCATGGCCGAACATTTCGGACTTACAGGGAAAATTGACATCCTCGTCGGAACATTGTCCAAAGCATTCGGTTCGCAGGGCGGATTTGTCTGCGGTTCCCATGAACTGATGGACTATCTCCTTAACCGCGCCAGACCTTTTATTTACACCACAGCCCTTGCGCCCTCTGCCTGCGCCGCAGCTCTGACCGCTTTGGAAATTATTCAACAGGAACCTGCCCGCAGAACCGCTCTCCTCGCACTTTCAGCCAATCTTCACTCTGTCATGAAAGAATCGTTCCGCGAAAATTGTTTCCCTCAGGGAAATTTACTTTCACAAATCGTCCCATTCAGAGTTGGTCCCGCAGACCGTGCTGTCCAATGGGCGCAGTCCCTTTTGGAAAATAATATCTTTGCTCCGGCCATCCGGCCTCCGACAGTGCCCAAACACCAGTCCCGTCTCAGATTTTCCCTCACCAGCGAACATAAACCGGAAGATATCGAACAGCTCATTCAGTCCCTGAAAATAATCTGCGCACCCGCCGACAATCCCGCCTGACCGTGCACGGACTTTTCATCACAGCCACAGGCACTGAAACCGGAAAAACACTGGTCGCCTGCGGCATCGCGCGCATGCTTGCAAACCTCGGCGAAAAAGTCGCTGTAATGAAACCCGTCTCATCCGGCGGCATCGAGGACGCAGTTAATCTGAAGTCCGCGGCCCAATCACACGATTCCCTGGCGCTCATCAATCCCTGCCGTTTCAAAAATCCTCTCGCGCCATATTGCGCCTCATACGTCGAGAAAAACAAATTTTCAAAATCCAGTATCCTGCGCGCTTACCGGCAAATCAACCGTAACCGCACATTCGTCATCGTCGAAGGAATCGGCGGCGTCCGTGTCCCTCTGACAAAGAACTACGAATCCTCCGACCTCATTCGCGATCTGAACCTGCCGGCCATTGTAGTGTCGCACGCCGGTCTCGGCACGCTAAATCATACTTTGCTGACACTTGAACATCTCACCCGCAAAAAAATAAAAACCCTCGGCATCATCCTGAACTTTTTCGACGAAAATTCCCTGACCCATCAAACCAATCTCCGCTTTCTGAAGGGAAAATCAAAAATTCTCGCTTGTATCCCAATAAAGTCATCATTTCAAACCAACTATAATCTATTAGCAAAGTCTTTGTCACATTCACCTCTCATTGCCTTGTTAAAGAGTCCCTCCCCCTCGAGGGGGGAGGTCAGGTGGGGGTGAAAATGAAACTCTCCCCAAGAAACAGCACAATCCTCCTAATACTTTCCCTAACCCTTTCACCCATAAACCTCCAATCCGCTCCTCCATCTTCCACCTCCACCTTCTGGTGGTCCTTTTTCGTCCCTGGCGGCGGATACTTTTATCTTAAAGAACCTGCCCGCGGTGCCTCCTATTTCGCCGGCACCTCTGCCTTAATCGGATGGGGACTCGCCGTTGAAAACCAGCGCTCCTCCGACGAACTCAACACCCCGTTTTTATACGCCCAACAGCTCCACACCCTGCAAATCTACGGTTCTTACCGCGAATCCATCCGCCGCACCCTTCCAGCGAACAGTTCCCGAAAAATCCTCCGCGACAAGACCGCCCCCGAATCCCTCGCCCTTTCCCCATTTAAGAAGGAAAACCTTAAAAGCCCCTGGGTCATCGGATTCGCCCTTCTCGGATGCGGCCTGAACTACGCTTCCGCCCGGCTCGACGGAGTCCAAAAGGATCACACCAACATCCATAGTGTCCGAATGCTCGGCCAAACTTACAACCGTGAAACCGGCCTTGCCATGTACCACGCCTACTGGCTCCCCGTCAGTCTTGGAGCAGGCGTCAGCGAAGAATCAATTTTCCGCGGCATCATCCAGAGCGAATGGGAAGAACAATGGGGCGCGTTCCGAGGATTAACCGCCGCATCCGTACTGTTTGGCGCCGCGCACTACGATGGCCACAGCCGTTCCGCCGGCAACATGCTATTCGCCGCAGTCGCAGGCATGTATTTGGGCTGGCGTTACCAAAAAACAAACTATCAACTTTCACAATCAATAGCCGCCCACTTCTGGTTCGATCTACTCGCTGGCTCCACGATTTACCTGACCGACCCGGAAAACAACCCCCTCGGCGCCAAAATGGAATTCAGTTTTTAAGGGAAAATATGACTCTATCTTTTCAAAATATTGACTTGCGTCCATGGATTTTGAATAATCTAAACAATGATAAATTGCGCAGATTTTCTGACAATTAATCAGCGGCGTGCATTCATACTATTGCTGCTTTTCACTGGACTCAATCTTAAGACCTCAATTTCAAACTGTACAGAACCTCAGCTCCGGCGGAAGCTGGCAATCGGTTTTGCCTATACCGGCGGACTGGCCCGTTACGGTTTTCTGAAACAATGGTCCGCCGAATTTCATTATCTCATCGGCAGCGCAGATTCCGATGACGGTACTGTCCGGTCAAATGTCATCGGTGCGCGCGGATTCCGCCACTTCAGAACCGACAAAAAATTCCAGCCCTACGCCGGCGTTGGAGCGGATTTTATAAACGCCAAAAGCGACACCATAAAAACTTCCGGTTACATGGGCGGAGCTTTCGGCGGCGTGGAATATTATATCCTGCCCCGCTTGACTATCGGACTGGATATCGGGCCTTACTATCTTTCGCTGAAAGACAAGGATTCTTCCGAGACAGAATCCGGCCTGGATTTTATTCTGAACACTTTTCTTAATTTCTACATTTTATGATGAATAAACGCGCAGTCATGATTCTTGTCGCAACATGTCTGATTCCATCGGGCACGGGCCGTTCCGCGTTCCGGTATGGTTTCGGCAGCGCAGTCTCCAAGCGCAGCACCGCAGTGATACAAAAAGCCGCAGCATCAGGTACCATCTTGTCCGGCTCTTCGTTCATGATAGTCCTCCCGGTCCGTGCCGGCGACCCGTCAAGCATTTTGCCGTACGGAGTTCCGACACCCGACCATCCCTCCGGTCATCCCGGCATAGATTTCTTTTTGTCCGACGGGAATCCCGTCCTTGCCTCCGCGTCAGGCAGAGTGTCAAGCGTTGCGTCTTCGCCCATAGCCGAAAACCCGGATCAAAAATCCATCGGCATTGACCACCAGTTTAATTACGTCACCTACTACACCGGCTCGCTGCAAAATATCCAGGTCAGCGTCGGCCAGCAGGTGTTGCAGGGCACGCAGATCGCTGAAGTGAAAAAATCGTCGCACACTTCATTTCATTGGGGAATCAGACAACAGAAAACCATGAAAGACCTCTGCCCTTACGATTTTGTTTCCCCTGCGGAAAAAGCCGTCCTCGAACAGCTGAACGCCAAAGCTGTTTTCCACTCCAAAGCGCAATACCCTCTCGTCTGCAACGAATGCAACCCTCCCGGCGGCTGCAAGTAGCGTTTTTGTCAAGTCCGCCGCTTTACATTCCCGCTCGGCGTTGCTAAAATAAACTCTGACACACAAATTCCCCCGGAGGTGAGTTCATGAACGTAAAACGGTTCTGGTTCGGCAGTATCGCAGTGTTTCTTCTTATTTTCGTGACCGACTTCATCATCCACGGACTTCTACTGAAAAATATCTACATGGCCACCGCGTCTGTCTGGCGTCCGGAAATAGAAATGCAGAGCAAAATGTGGATGATGTGGATCGGCTATCTCATCACCGCACTGTCGTTCACCTACATTTACGTGCGCGGCTACGAACCGCAAAAAAATAATCTCCCGCAAGGGTTCCGCTACGGCACTCTGCTCGGTGTGTTTTTAGGTTCGCAAATGAGTCTGAGCAGCTACGTCATATACCCCATCCCCGGCATGCTCGCAGTGTATTGGTTCGTCGCCAGTCTTGCGCAGGGCATTTTGTCCGGGATGCTCGTCAGCTCGATTTACCGTCAATGAAAAGTTGAATTTATCGTTCTGAAAAAGTATAATCAGTTAATGACCCCGGTAAACGCACCCGAATCCACCATCATCACCGGCGGACCGCTCCTCCACTGTAAAAATCTCTACGCCTTCGCGCGCCGCAAAACCCGCGAAGTGATGGTCGGTTCAGTCGGAGTCGGCGGCGCCAACCCCATCCGCGTCCAGTCCATGACCACTACCCGCACCATCGACACTGACGCCACCGTTGCCCAGACCATCCGCCTGGTAAATTCCGGCTGCGAAATCGTCCGCATCACCGCCCCAACCGTCGACGACGCCCGCAACCTGAAAAACATCAAAGCCGCGCTCCTGTCAAAAGGCGTCAAAGTCCCCATTGTTGCCGATATTCACTTTCTTCCTGCTGCGGCCATGGAAGCCGCTGAACACGTGGAAAAAGTCCGCGTCAATCCCGGTAACTTCGTAGATTCAAAACAGTTTAAGATAAAAGAATATACCGACGAAGAGTACGCTAAAGAGCTCATCCGCATCGAGGAACGGTTTGCCCCGCTCGTCGAAAAATTGAAAAAATATAACTGCGCCCTGCGCATCGGCACCAACCATGGCTCGCTTTCCGACCGCATCATGAACCGTTACGGCGACTCGCCCGAAGGAATGGTCGAATCCGCGCTCGAATTCGTCCGTATCTGCGAAAAATATGATTACCGCGAAATCATCCTCTCAATGAAATCGTCCAACCCCAAAGTCATGATCGCCGCCTACCGTCTGCTCGCGGCCCGCATGGACGAACTCGGCATGGACTACCCGTTCCACCTCGGCGTCACCGAAGCCGGCGACGGAGAAGACGGACGCATCAAGTCCGCTATCGGTATCGGCAGTCTGCTCGAAGACGGTATCGGCGACACCATCCGCGTTTCGTTGACGGAAGAACCCGAACTCGAAGTCCCGGTCTGCCATCAAATTTCCGCGCCCTTTCACAAAAAGGCGCCCGATCCCTTACCGCCCTGTCTCACCGCACCCGCCACCTACGCCGATAACCTCTATCACTATACCCGTCGGAAAACACGCGAAATTGCCATCGGCCCGTTCAAATTCGGCGGCGAAAACACTGTCCGCATCATCTCAAATTTTTCCGCCAGTCACCCGGACGCAGATTCGCTCATCCGTCTGCTCGAAGCTCAGCTTGCCAACACCAAGAGTCTCGCGCCGGAAATCATCGAGTGGCCCATCCGCACCCGTCAGGATTTGTCCGACCTTGAACTTTGCCGCAAGCAGCTTTCAAAAGAAACCTCCCGTCTCGCTTTCTTCGCGCGATTCGAGGACACACTCGATCTTGTTCCCTCAGCGCTCGACCTTGTCCAATGCGCATCATTTAAGTACAAACCCGGCGATGCGCCCGATGTACGCAAAGGCAAATTCGTCCAGTTCGTCCAAAAATCGCGCGCCAAAAATGTCCCGATTCTCTTGGAAGCAGGCGAATGCCACGACCCGGCAAAAATCGCCAAGTTCGGCGCTCTTGCCCCGGCATACAACACCATTTCCGGCATGACCTGGTGCGAAGATCTCGGCATGGACAAACTCATTCTCTCATTCGCCCTTCCCGACTTGAGCGCATCCATCCACAACACGCGTTACCTTGTCAGTCAACTTTACGAAAAGAACAAAGATTATCCGCTCCACCTGCGCATCAATCCGTCTGAAATCGGAAATTATGAACAACACCGCATAGACGCCTCCATTCAGTTGGGGTCGTTGCTGTGCGACGGAATCGGCGACAGCGTGCAGGCCGGCGCCGGACTCGACCCCAAACAAGACCTCGAACTCGTTTACAATATTCTGCAAGCTGCCGGCGTGCGCATCACCAAGACCGAATATGTCTCCTGCCCGTCGTGCGGACGCACACTTTTTGACCTACAGTCCACCACCGAGCGCATCCGTTCCAAAACCGGACACCTGAAAGGCGTCAAAATCGCCATCATGGGCTGTATCGTCAACGGACCAGGTGAAATGGCGGACGCGGATTTCGGATATGTGGGCGGCGCCCCGTCCAAAATCAATCTCTACGTCGGCAAAGAATGTGTTGAAAAAAATATTCCCTCGGAAATCGCCGACGAAAAACTCATCGAACTCATCAAAAAGCACGGCAAGTGGGTGGAAAAAGAACCGGGATGAATCCTGAAACACAAAAGGTTGCCATTGTCTCATCCCTCATCCCTCCCGGTCCCATCCCTGGTAATTAACCCCTTGAAAATTCCGCTCACTTCTGTTAAAATCACAATAGTGCGAAAAATGAGTTTTATAAGACTTTTTTGCGCGGGTCTTTTCATATTGTTAACCGTGCAGTTAACTGCTGCACAGGATACGGATTACTTCGCGCAAGGAGCGGATTATTATATCCAGGGAAACGAGGACCAGTCTGTCCGCGCTCTGGAAAAAGCCATTCAGCGTAACCCCAACCACAGTCAAGCACGCGAACTTTTCAGACTCATTCTCATCGAGTCCGCGCAAAAAGAAGCGGAAGAAAACAACACTCAGTCCGCGCTCACCAAAGTAAAAAAATTGCTCCAATATATCCCGTCTGATTCCGAAGCGCTTGCACTGGCCGCGGACCTCGGATACGTGCCGCCGAAAGTTCAGTCAAAATCCGCCCGTGTCCCAACCACAGAAAAGAAAAAGCCCGTATCCAAACAGTCAGCGTCCGCGCCTGCATCAGTTAAAGTTGTTCCCAAACCAGTTCCGTCTGCCATTGTGCCCGCGGCTGCTGCACCTGCGGAAGACGCAGTCACCCGTCTTGAAGCCCGCTTAAAAGAAATCCAGGACCATTGGGACCAGGAACGTAAACTTATCCAATCTCAGTCGGAAAAACAGATGCTCATGCGTCTGGAACTCGAACGCGAACGCATGCGCCAGAATACCATCGCATGGAGCATCATGAGCGCGTCCGGATTCGGTCTGCTCTGCCTGTTCGTCTATATGGGCATGAGCACCAAAATGGTCCGCCAGGAGAAAAAAATAAAACTGGACATGAGCCGGGCGCTCCTGCAGATGCGTCCTCTGCCCGCCCGCGAGGGGGGCGTGAACATGGGCGGATTCATGCACGACGATTCCACTCCCGAAGGATTCTACAATTATCTCCAGCACCACTGTCAGAAAATATTCACCGCGCTTGAACTCGGCGAAAGCAGTTTTGCGCTCGAAACCAAGTCCATGGTCGAGCGTCTTATCAACGAAATCCACCGTAACCGGAAAGAATATCTGCGCCTGGCCCTTGCGCCCGTTACATCAGCCAACTATTATCTGGCCCACCCTGTGAACGTAGCCATACTCGCCACACTCACCGGACTCCGAGGCGGTTTGGAAGACGAGGAATGTCAGGAACTGACCCTCGCAGCCCTGCTCCACGACGTCGGAGTTGCCAAGATGATCCCCATATTGAGCCGTTCCCGCATGTCGGGCAAAAATCTCACACGGGACCAGGTCGAACAAGTGAACGATCTCAAATCGTCCGAGGAAGAAGTCATCTCCGCCATGGTGGATTTCGACGAGAGAACTTGTCAGCGCGTGGCCGCCATTATTTCCAAGGCATCGCTCCCGCCTGAACTCCTGCACATCGAGACCGACCATCCCAACAAAGTGGAGATGATAGCCACAGTTATCAATGTATGCGAATCATTTGAAACATCCACGCATTACAGACCATACCATCAGCCCGTCTCGCCCATGGAAGCCGCAGCCAAAATGCAGAACAATTTAAAAGACGATTACGCCCGACGTGTCCTGCGCTGGATGTTGGAAGAGTTGCAGGTTTTCCCAATCGGGACTGCAGTGCGCCTGTCGAGCGGCAAAGTCGGTGAAGTTACCGGCTACGAACCGCGCACAGGCCGGATCGAAATCATAGCCAAAAAAGCCGCCATCGGACGTTTCACCCTCGGCGAACAAATCGTCATCTCCCACAATTCCCCGCTCCGCATAGCCGAGATACTGTCCTGACCAGATTCTTTCAAGTCCTGGGCAGACAAATCCAGTTTGAACTGGTCAAAGTCCGTTAACTGATTTAACTGCAGTCAGCGTTCTATTTTAAGGATTTCGTACTGGCGGGGTCCGGCGGGGAGCTTTACAGTCACTTTGTCGCCCAGTTTGTGGCCGAGCAGTCCCTGTCCAAGCGGGGAATGTACCGACAATTTTCCGTTCGACGGGTCCGACTCTTCCTGTCCGACAAATGTATAGGAAAACTCCGAATTCGATGAAAGGTCTTTCAGCGTGACATTGGCGCCAATCCGGATTTCGTCTTTGGCGATTGCGGTTTCTTCAACCAGTCTCACATTGCCCAGTTTCTGTCCCAGGTCCGCAATGCGGCGCATCACTTCTGCCTGCTTTTCCTTGGCGTACTGGTAGCCGGCATTCTCGCGCAAATCGCCCTGTTCGCGGGCTTCACCTATCATTTTGGACAGTTCGCGTTTCTGTTCCTGCAAAGCGTCCATCTCTTTGCGGAGTTTTTCAAATCCGTCGCGCGTCAGGTATGTTTCGCCACCCATATGTGTGAATTATAAGATAGATTCCGTATTCTGTCAACTTGACAAAAGCTGGTCGGAAATCCTATAATAAAACGGCATTTGATGATTAAGAAGACCAAGGGGCGCGCCCCAAAATCACAGCAGGTTAAAAAGCTGCTGGAAGAGATAGTTGACTACGTTAACTCGGACCTCTTGGAAAGAAACGCGTCCCGGGTTATTCCTGCGTTGTCGCGCTCCAACCTGTTCATAAAACCAAAGAATTGGGACAAAGTTTTTAATAATGCCAACGGTACGAATGGCGGAAACGGGCACAGTACTGGCCGTCCCTCGCACCGTCCTCATACCTGGCAAAACAATGCGCGCGGCATGGAAAACACACTGGAACTCGTCATCACCCGCGCCCAAAACGCGCTTCTGAACAAGCAGGACCCCAGCGAAGGGTTCTGGTGCGCGCCCCTGCGTGCCGATACCACACTCGAATCCGATACCATCGCTCTCTACGCCTACATGGGATGGCTGGAAAAAAAGTCCGGCAAGATCC
>CAYHWZ010000051.1:0-10541 GCA_964359975.1 uncultured Elusimicrobia bacterium
GCCGCACGGGAATGTGCGCACGCCGGCGTTCATGCCTGTGGCCACTAAAGGCGCGGTGAAGACGATTTCTACGCCGGAATTGCGCGAACTCGGGACTGAGATGATTATTGCGAACGCGTTCCATCTGCACCTTCAGCCCGGAATCGAGACTATCCGGCGCGTGGGTGGCCTGCACGCTTATATGAAGTGGGACGGCGCGCTTATCACTGACAGCGGCGGGTTTCAGATTATACGCAAGAATTTCGGGCTTAAGAGCGACGAAGATGGACTTAAGTTCAAGGATTTTTTCAGCGGCGCGAAACGTGAATATACGCCGGAAATGTGTATGGATATCCAGAAAGCCATCGGGTCCGATGTGTGCATGCTCCTCGACGATTGCCCGAAGTGGGACGATTCGCAGAGCCGCATGAAAGAATGTGTGGAACGCACGGTGCGGTGGGCCAAGGTCGGCGTGGAACATGGCCGGAAACTCGGTGTGCCCAACATTTTCGCCATCGTGCAGGGGGGGACGAACGCGGAGGTGCGCGAATGGTGCGCGCGCGAACTTTCCAAGTTGGAACCGGATGGGTTCGGAATCGGCGGTCTGTCCATCGGCGAACCCAAGGAAAAAATGATGAAAACTTTGGAAGAGTCCACTCATTTCCTTGACGAAACCAAACCGCGTTATCTCATGGGTGTGGGCTCCATCCGCGAACTGCTCGACGCTGTGTCGTTGGGTGTGGATATTTTTGACAGTGTGTTTCCGACTCAGTTGGCGCGGCACGGGAGCATTTTTGCGCGTAAGGGACGGTTCAACATGCGCAGTAAGAAAATGAACGGTGATGACCGGCCTCTTGACCCGGACTGCTCGTGCAAGGTGTGCAAGACTTATTCGCGTTCCTATATCAATCATCTGCTCAGGGAAAAAGAGATGCTCGGTATGCGGCTGACTTCGTTTCACAATCTGCACTATATTCTCGACGCAGTGAGACAGGCGCGCGAAGCGATTGTGCAGGGCTGTTTTGAAGAGTTCAGCAAGGAGTGGCAGTGAATTTTAAAACTGTCTGGCAAAAATTGAACCGGCGTGCGCTTGTGGTCGCGTCGCTTGGCGGGGAGAAAAATCTGGCGGGCCCTGCAAAACAGGCGGCACGCGACGGCGCGGATTTTATCGAGGTGCGCGCGGATACGCTCCATCCGTCGGTGAGGGTGAATCTCGGCAGGCAGTTGGATATCATAAAGCGCGCGGCGCGGCTGCCGGTTATCCTGACGGTGCGCAGTCCTAAGGAACAGCAGAAGGGCGCGGGTTTTTACCGGATGAATGACGCGGAGCGCGGGCAACTATTTACCGAACTGATGGACCGCGTGGATGTGATTGATGTGGAACTCCATTCCGCAAAGTCTTTGGCTAAAATTATCCGTCTTGCGCATAAGAAGAAGAAAAAGGTGATTTTGTCGTATCACAATTTTGCGCGGTTCCCGACGGGCGCGGAAGTTTCCCGTCTCAAACGCGAGTTCACAAAATATCGCGGCGACATTCTCAAAACTGCGGTGCCTGCAAAGTCTGCGGGCGACTTGCTGAAACTTATCAAGCTTTGCCAAAATCTTGCCCCGCTCACACGCGTGGTCATCGGTATGGGCGGGTGGGGGAAAACATTCCGCGTTGCCGGTTTCCGCTTTGGTTCCTGCCTCACCTACGGTTACGTTACCAAACCCATGGCTCCGGGCCAACTGCCAGTCCGCGAACTTTCGTCTTATGCCCGGCGTCTTGAACAGAATCCGTAGAACAGTTATACTCTCTCGATATGGATAGTCTATTTCTCAAATCACTTAAAGACCGCGTGCTGGTATTCGACGGGGCCATGGGGACCAATCTGCAGTATCAGAACCTCAAAGCCGAAGATTTTGGCGGGAAAGAAGGGTGCAACGAATTCCTCGTTGTCACGCGTCCGGAATCAGTGGAAAAAGTCCATGACGATTTTTTTGCCGTGGGGTGCGACGCGGTGGAAACGGACACATTCGGGTCAAACCGCATTGTGCTTGCCGAGTACGAACTCGCTGACCGCACTGTTGAACTGAACCGCAAGGCCGTGGAACTGGCGCGAAAAGTGGCCAAGCGGCACTCCACTCCGCAGCAGCCGCGCTTTGTGGTCGGGTCCGTTGGGCCGACGACGAAATTGCCTACGCTCAGTCATATCGGGTTCGACGAGATGCATGCGGTGTTCACCGAACAGTTCATCGGGCTGCTCGAAGGCGGGGTGGACGCGATACTCATCGAAACTTGCCAGGATTTGCTGCAGGCGAAAATCGCGGTGATTGCGGCGAACGAACTTTTTGAGAAACAAAATTGCAGCGTGCCGCTCATGGTGCAGGTGACGATGGAGCAGACGGGCACGATGCTGCTCGGCACCGATATGGCGGCGGCGCTCACGACTCTGGAAATGTTTCCCATTGATATCATTGGCATGAACTGCGCCACGGGTCCGCAGGAAATGTCGGAAAATGTGCGTTTCCTCACGGAACACGCGCGCACAATGGTGTCGGTACTGCCCAACGCAGGTCTGCCGGAAAATGTGGGCGGGCAGGCACATTACAAGCTCACTCCATCGGAACTGGCCGCTTTCCACGAACGGTTCGTTAAAGAATTCGGCGTGAATGTTGTGGGCGGGTGCTGCGGCACTACGCCGGCTCATTTAGCGGAAGTGGTTAAAAAAATCCGCGGGCTTGCACCTAAAAAACGGACACCTGTGCACGAAGCGTCCGCATCCAGTCTTTACGAGTCTGTGACCTATCAGCAGACGCCTGCGCCGCTGCTCGTCGGTGAACGCACGAACGCAAACGGAAGCAAAAAATTCAAACAATTACTCGAACTCGAAGATTACGACGCTATCACTCAGATGGGACGCGAATCCGCGCAGGAAGGGTCGCACATGCTCGATGTGTGCTGTGCCTACGTGGGGCGCGATGAGAGCCGCGACATGATAGAGGTCATTACGCGCATCAACAAGCAGGTGACGGTGCCGATAATGATTGACTCGACGGAAGCGCCGGTGATTGAAGACGCGCTGAAACGTATCAGCGGCAAGTCGGTGATCAATTCCATCAACCTCGAAGACGGCGAAGAGCGGATGAAAAAAGTCTGTCCCATGGCAAAGAAGTACGGCGCGGCGCTGGTGGCGCTGACTATCGACGAGAAAGGTATGGCCAAGGAACGCGCACGGAAAGTGGATGTGGCGGCGCGGATTTATGATCTGGCAACGAAAAAGTACGGGATTCGCGGCGAGGATTTATTTTTTGACACGCTCACCTTCACGCTGGGGAGCGGGGATGCGGAGTTTCGCACCGCGGGGATTGAAACGATTGAGGCGATCCGCGAGATTAAAAAAAAGTTTCCGGAAGTGCGCACGATTCTCGGATTAAGCAATATTTCATTTGGATTGAATCCGGACGCGCGGCATGTGTTGAACAGTGTGTTTCTGCATTATGCGCTTGAAGCGGGATTGGACAGCGCGATTGTGCATGCGGCGCGGATATTGCCGTTGTTCAAGATTGAAGAAGAAGCGCGGGAACTTTCCCGCAGGATTGTGTTTAACGATTGGAAAGACGGGAAGGATCCTCTGCACGAATTTATCGGTTATTTTGAAAAGCGGAAAGGTTCTACTCAGGTTGAAAAGAAAAAAGCGCCCGCTGCCAGTCTGGAAGAATCGCTCAAAAATAAGATTGTCGATGGTAACAAGGAAAATCTGGAAACGGAACTGGCGGAGGCGCTTAAAAAGTATCCGCCGCTCGACATCATCAATATTCATCTCATGGACGGGATGAAAGTGGTGGGCGACTTGTTCGGCGCGGGCAAGATGCAGCTGCCGTTTGTCCTGCAGTCCGCGGAAGTGATGAAACGCGCAGTGGCGTATCTGGAACCGTTCATGGAAAAAGCAGCGGGCAGTGAAAAGGGGCGCGTGGTGCTGGCAACGGTGAAAGGCGATGTGCACGATATCGGCAAGAATCTCGTGGACATCATTCTCACCAACAACGGGTACAAGGTCTTTAATCTCGGCATCAAACAGCCGATTGAAACTATTTTGGCTGCGGCAACGGAACATAAGGCGGATGCCATTGGCTTGTCGGGTCTTTTGGTCAAGTCCACGTCCATCATGAAAGATGATTTGGAAGAGATGGAAAGGCGCGGGATGAAGGTTCCGGTGATTTGCGGCGGCGCAGCGCTCAACCGGAAATATGTGGACGAAACTTTGGCCACGGCGTACAGCGGGCCGGTATTTTACGCGCAGGACGCGTTTTCCGGGCTCAGGGCTATGGACGAAATGTCGCAGGCCAAACCCGGCAGCGGGCCTTTTCCTTCTCAGTCAAAACCGAAATCAAGCGCGGGGAGCGCGGTGCCGGCTCCGTCGGTAAAAGCTCCGGAACGGTCCAATGTGACGCCGGATAATCCTGTGCCGAAACCGCCTTTCTGGGGTTACAAAATTATCAAGAACATCAATATGCGTGAAGTGTTTCCGTATATCAATAAGTTGTCGCTGTTCAAGGGGCAGTGGCAGTTCAAGCAGAGCGGGCTGTCGGACGCGGACTATAACAAGATTTTGAAGGAGAAAGTGGAGCCGCTCTTTGCCGAATGGCAGGAAAAATGTGTCCGCGAGAAGATTCTGGAACCGAGAGTGATTTACGGCTATTATCCCTGTTGGTCTGAGGGTAATGACCTCATCATTTTGGACCCGGAATCGAAAAAGGAAGTGACACGGTTCAATTTTCCGCGTCAAACCGCGGCTCCGTTCTGGTGTCTGTCCGACTTTTTCCGAGCGAAGAAAAGCAATGAACCGGATGTGGTCGGGTTTCAGGCAGTGACGGTGGGGACGCGTTCGTCAGAGCTGGAACGCGATCTGTTCAAGGCGGATCAGTATACGGATTATCTGTATCTGCACGGGATTTCTGTCGAAGGGGCGGAAGCTTTGGCAGAGTGGACGCATCGTATGACACGGCGGGACTGGGGTTTCGGCGCGGAGGATTCAGCGGATATCGAGGCGCTTTTGCGGCAGGGGTATCGCGGATCCAGATATAGTTTCGGTTATCCGGCCTGCCCGAATCTGGAAGACCAGAAAAAACTTTTTGAAATTTTGCCCGGTGACAAGATCGGGTTGTCGTTGACGGAAGAATTTCAGTTGGTGCCGGAACAGTCCACCACGGCCGTGGTGGTCCATCACCCGCAGGCCAAATACTTTATTATCTAAATCGAAATTCTCAGAATGTCGAGCGCGGCCAGGACGGCGCGGTCTCTGATTTGTGCGCGCGTGCCGCGGGAATAGCGCGTTTGTGTGTGAACGGATTTTGGGGTCGCAATGCCGAAACAGACTGTGCCTACGGGTTTTTGTTTTGTGCCGCCGGACGGGCCGGCGATTCCTGTGACGGATAACGACAAATCTGTGCCTGACTTCTTTACCATGCCGCGAGCCATTTCCGCGGCGGTCTGTTCGCTCACTGCTCCGTGCTTGGCCAGCGTGCGGGCGGATACGTTGAGCAGTTTTATTTTTGATTTGTTTGAATAGACTACCACTCCTTCCTTGAAATAATCCGAACTGCCGGGCACGGACGTGATTTTGCCTGCGAGCAGTCCTCCGGTGCACGATTCTGCGACAGAAAGGGTCTTTTTTGCGGCTTTCAGGCGCGCGCCGATGATGCTTTCCAGTGTGTCGTCATCTTCACCGTAAATGCGGCTGCCAAGAACCTGTTTCAACGCGCGGGCGATTTCCAGCGCGCGGCTTTGCACTTTTGCGGGGCTGCGTCCGGTCACGCTGAATTTTACATCTACAATCGAATAGTGCGCCAATATTCCGAACACTGCCTGCACGTCCGGCGTGGACCAGCGCCGCGCGACAACGGGCCGTATCCACTCGTCCACTTGCGATTCCGGCACTCCGAAAATGTGAAAGACTTTGCGCCGGATTACGCTGCGCGCGTACCGCCGGACTAAAAGCGGGCAGATGGTTTGTTTCATCATGGGCAGGAGTTCGCGCGCAGGGCCGGGCAGCAGCACGATTTGTTTCGCGCCATGCGAAATGATTTGGCCGGGCGCTGTGCCGTTTTGGTTGATGATGCATTTAGCGCCGCGGATAAGGTAGGCCTGCCGTTTGTTTTCCGGTGACATGACGGCGCGGACTTGTCTGAACCGGCGCTCGATCTGCTTTAGAATCGCCGGCACAAAAATCAGCGGTCTGCGCAAAACTTTGGCCACGCACTCGCGCGTGAAATCGTCGAAGGTGGGTCCGAGTCCGCCGCAAATCAAAAGCACATCAGAGCGGCGGAGACTTTCGCGCACGGAACGGACCATTTCATCCATTTCGTCCGGCACAGTGGCGACGCTCTGCACGGTGAGTCCGACGGTCTCAAGTTCGCGCGCTATGGCTATGACGTTGGTGTTGGGTTTGTCGGTCATAAGCTCGGAACCGATGCAGATGAGTTCGAGCCGGGGTGTGCGGTTCACGTCAAAAGATGTGTCAGTGATAGAATCCGATTTTGTTGTCGCCGGCTATGGGCGCGGCAAGTTCGATTTTGCCGAAACGGGACTCGTATTTTTTTATATTGTCCTCGAGCGCGAGCAGGACTTTTTTGGCGTGAGAGGGCGAGGTGATGACGCGGCTGCGCACTTTGGCTTTGGGCACCTGCGGCTGGAGAAATATAAAGTCCATAATGAACTCGGTTTCGGAATGGCTGATGAGCGCGAGGTTGGCGTAACTGCCCTGCGCTACGTTGTCGTCCACTTCGATCTGGATTTGGTTCTGGTTCTGCGGGTTTTCATCTTTTTGAGACATGAAGTCACCTCCGGGTGATATTGGGTTGCTCGGTGTTGTCAGCGGCGATTTTCCAGGGTTTCTTTATCATTAAATATGCGAGGCAGACGAGCGAACCTATGACGAGAGCAAGGCCTCCGAGCGCTACGCTGACTTGCGCGGCCCGTTTGCGTTCGGCTTTGAGTTCTTCGTCTGAAAGTTCGGACAAGCGGTTATTTTTCCAGTTCAGCGTTCCAGTAGATGTTGTCGATGAATTTCTGCCAGGACGCTTTGACGCGGAAATTGGAATGCAATACAAGCGACTGCGCGCCTTTCCATTTCGGACGCGTGGGCTGGATGAGGAGTTTCATGCCGGCTTCGCCCGGGAGGTTGTCGCCTTTGCGCAGGTTGCACGGGATGCAGGAGGTGACGATATTGTCCCAGGTGCTGGCTCCTCCGCGCGATTTGGGCAGGACGTGCTCCAGGTTCAGATCTTTGGTGGCGAATTTGTCGCCGCAGTAACAGCACCGGTACTCGTAATGGTCGTAGATGTTTCTGCGGGTGAATTTCACCTCGGAGACGGGCAGTTGGTCGTACGCTTTGAGCGCAATGACGTCCGGGATGGCGATACGGAAACTCGGCGTACGGATGAATCCCGACGGGTGCGTCTCAATCATGGATGAGAGTTCGCGCCAGTCGGAAAAATTGTAGGTGCGGTAATCTTCGTCCACTACGCGGGCGTGCTCCAGATAGACGAGCGAAAGCGCGCGCCGCCAGTTGGTGATATGGATCGCGTAAAAGCTGCGGTTCAGTACGAGCACGTCGGAAGTCATATAAAGGAATGTTACATTTTTATGCTATTTCAGTCAAGAAAAATGCGCTGGAAAGGCAGATGTCTACTGGGCTTGGGAATTGTTTTCCGGTTCGGGAGCGGGGTCTTTTTCTTTGGAAAATTTCAGGTCGGGCAATGTGACGACGAATGCAGGTTGTGTCCACCATTTCAGAAATCCGGTCATTAGTCCGCCGGATTGTGGCTGTTCTTCATCTTGAGGCGATTCTGCGGCTGGTACGGAAGATATGGGTTCTGCTTCGGATTCATTGACAGCGCCGTCGGTAACGGGGATGTTCAGGTCATTTATATCGGGTTCTGTCAAAACAGGTTCGGGTTCAGTTTCGTCGGTGAATTCGGCAGCGGGTTCCGGCGCGATTTGGCTGGAGAGACAGGCCTCCATCAGGGCTGCGGCTTTGTGTTCGAGCTGGGTGCGGAGCAGTTCGATTTCCTTTTTCAGACTGTCGTGTTGGCGCGAAAGGTCTGTGTTGGACATTTCCATATCGGTGATGCGTTTGTACTGTTCGTCCTGGATGCGGGCGCTGGCTTCGCGGAGCGTTTTAGTCTCCTGGACAGCGCGGGTGAGCTCGAGTTCCATATCATGTTCATGCTGCTCGGTTTTGGCGGACTGTTCGGCGAAGTGTGTCAGTTCGGACAGGGATTCTTTTTTCAGTGTTTCAAAATCCGTGAGTAGTTTGCAGTAGTTCACTTCGAGTTTTGCGAGCGCGTTTTGCGCTTGTTCTTTGGTGGCGCGTTCCTTGACAAGGTCTTTTTCAATGCGTTCGCGGGCAAGAGCGTTTTCGTCGAGTTCGCGGTTGTAAAGCATGGCGGACTCGATGTTTTTTTCCACAAGCTGAAGGCGGTAATACCATTGTGATGAAATGGAGCTGAGCTCGATGGACTGGCCGGGTTCGCGTCCGGGAAAAAGAGAGAACTTCAGGGGTTTTTTCATGGCGCTCATGATTTTTTCTGGTGGGACATGTGGAGTTCGTCGCGGAGTTCGGCGATGAGTTCGAGGGATGAATCCAGCTCTGCTGTGAGACGGACGATTTGTTTGGACATTTCCTCGTATTTGGCGGTGCTGCTTTTCAGCATTTTTTTGTGGGCGCGGAGGAAATGGAGTTTTTGACGCCAGAATGCGGCAGACCGCTGACGGCGGACTTTGGCGCGGGCAAGCTGTTTTTCGAGCACCATGATGGCTTGCTGGTACTTGCGGACATCTTCGGGATTTCCGGTTCTTGGTTTTTTGGCCAGGTCTTCGGCTTGCTGGACGTAGGTCTGTATCTGTCCGAGCAGGGCTTGCCGTTCGCCGGTCAGTTCTTTCAAACTTGACTGGAGTGTTTCGGCGGTTTTGCGGTAGGTAAGGATTTCCGCTTCCTGGTCCTGCACGGTTTTTTTAAGATGCAGGATTTCTTTTTCTTTGGCTTCGTCGATAACAGGCGCGGGCGCGGGCGGCGGAGGAGCAATAGCGGCAGGCGCAGGTGCGTGCGCGGGCATGGGATGCGGCTTCTGTCCGAGAAGAGGACCGAGTTCATCCTCGATAGATTTGACTTCAGAGCGTTCAGTTACGGGCGGTGCGGACTGCGCTGGCGGTCTGAACTCTTTGAAATCTTCGAAGAGCGATTTCTCGAAATCAGAAAAACGCAGTTCGAGCCGTTCGCGCGCTTTTTGGAGTTGTTGGCTCAAGGATTGCGCGCTCATTGGTGCGCCTCTTCGTCGGGATTCTTATGGATGCGCGGAACGGGTTTCAGGTTCAGCACGATCACGGTGCGGGTGAGGTATCTCCAGATTGTTTCGAGAATCCGGGGACGGGACTCAGGTTCCGCTGTTTCTGCGGCGGTGGCGGCGGACGTTTCACTGCCCTGACGGTCGATTTCCATCTCCCACAGGCGGCGTTCGCGCTGGAACTCTTTCTTCATGTTGAGCAGGGACTGGTTCTTATCCTCGACTTCTTTGCGGAGGAGCGCGCGTTCTTTTTCAAACCTGTCATGGTCTTTGCGGAGTTCGAGTTCATGTTTTTCGGATTCTTTAAGGGCAAGCTTCTGCATCTGGTCGCGTTCGGTCTGGAACTTTTCGGACATTTCTTTGACGAGCGCGTCGGCGCGGTTGCGTTCTTCGATGAGTTCTTTCTGGATTTCTTTCATGGCGTTGAGCGCGTCGTTGAGTTCGTCTTCTTTTTGTTTGACGATGGCCTGGTTTTGTTCGCGTTCCTGCTGGCCCTGTTGTTCGAGGGAGGAAAGGTCGGCGAGGATGGCCTGCTTGATTTCGCTCATTTCGCGGTGCATGATTTCCGCGCGGAGCGCAATCTCTTTTTTGAACTGGACAGAGGTCTGCTCAATCAACGCCTGGCGGTCTTTTTCATATTTCTGGCTGATGCGGGATTCGGCTGAATCCAGCTCTGCTTTCAGACGGTTGACGCGCGTGTCTCTGTCGGCAAGGTCCAGGAGATACTTTTGCGCGGCGTCGCTCTTTTCCTGCTCGAACCGTGCACGGAGACGGGATTCGAGGTTGGAGAGTTCGTGGCGGACAGCGGCGAGTTCGGTTTCCTTTTGAGAGAGCACATCTTTGATGATTTTTTCCGAGTGGATGCGCTCTTCAAGTTTGTGCGTCCACATCTGTTCTTTGCCGGAAAGGTCGCGCGCCATGAGTTCGTAGTCCTGCAGTTTGCGGCGCACGTCGCTTTCGCTGGCGGAGAGGTTGAACTTGAGTTCCTGCACGCGCTGTTCGGAGGCGATATGTTTCTTTTCCCATTCCGCGATTTCTTTGCGCATGGCCACGGCTTCGGCGCTGGCGCGGGTATGGTCGGTCTGAAGCTGGTCTTTGGCCTGACGGAGCGAGGTAAGGTCTCTTTGCAGGTCGGCAAGCTGGCTCTGCCAGACGCGCTCTTTTTCCTGAATGGAACGTGTGCCGTGTTCCTGGGCAGTCCTCACCTGTGAATCAATGAGCGAGAGCTGGGCTTT
>CAYHWZ010000052.1:0-10527 GCA_964359975.1 uncultured Elusimicrobia bacterium
GTAGTGGTCGTAGGGCTGCATGTCCATACCCTGATACTTGGCTTTGTATTTCTGAATGAATTCACGCGCCGACGGTATTTTTTCCGGAGGCAGACCCACATTCGTGATATACGCGCCCTCCGCCGCCTTGCCCGCAACTTTGAAAAATTCCGAAGTCTGCAGAGCGTCGCCCGACACAAACGTGGCGCGCAGCTCTATTTCCTTTGCCTGTTTCGCGACCAGACCGCCTTCATTATAGATCCCGCCGAAATAAAGCACATCCGGTTTCAGCGACTTGATGCGCGTGAGCAGAGCTTTGAAATCTTTGTCCCCGATTGCAACCCCGTCGAACGATACCACTTTCCCGCCCTGCGCCTCGAACTCTTTCTGAAATTCCTCGCACAGTCCCTGCCCGTACGGCGTTTTGTCATGGATAATGGCCACTGACCGCGCATGGAGTTTATTGCGCAGAAATCCCGCGGCAAACTGACCCTGCACATCGTCCGTCGTGTTCACGCGGAACACGTTCCTCGCCCATTTCCACGAACTTTCCGTCTGCTGAATCGTGAGTTTCGGGTTGGTCGCAGCCGGCGTGACCATCAGCATATTTTTCTTCGCATACACCTGCGCCGCCGGAATGGAACAGCCCGAATTCAGATGCCCGATGACTGCTGAAATAGCCGAGTCCGACACAATCTGGTTGGCCACATTCACCGCTTCTTTCGGGTCAGCACGGTCATCGAAGGCGCGCAGTTCCACGCGGTATTTAAAAATTCCGGACGAGTTCGCCTCTTCAATCGCCAAGTCCGCACCGCGTTTCATCCCCTGACCCATGGCCGCAATGTCGCCCGTCAAAGGCACAGCCAGCGCCAGCCGGTAAGTTTTCTCGCGCGGCTTGCACGAAATCGCGCTTAAAACCGCAAACCACATGATATAGGATAGAAACATGCACTTTTTCACCATAAAAAACCTCCTGAATTGAGCAGTAAAAGTTTATCAATTCCCCGACGCTATTGCAAGGATTGTGTCAGACAGTCTGCAGCAGTTCTTTCAGCAGTTGGTCCATGTTGGACTTGAGATTATTCTCGCCGATTTTAGCCAGTTTGTCGGCTTTTTCCATCACGGTCAGCGGCTGGGTGTGAATGCCCACAATGACCAGCCGGATATTCGCCCGGGTGCACTGTTCGTGCAGTTTGTCGAGCACATAGAGACCCGTGGCATCCATGTACAGCACACCGCTCATTTCCAGCACAATCACTTTCGGACGCTGGGAAGTGATGCGGTCCAGTTCCAGCAGTTTGTTCGCTGCGCCGAACGAAAACGTGCCCTGAATGGAATAAACTTCCACTCCTTCCGGCAGATTCGGAAACGGATGCCCATCCTCGTCGCCGTTGTTCGGGTCGTCCATGTCCCTGGTCAGCACTTTCACCTGAGTCAGATTCACCATCTTGCGCATAAACAGGAACGCGGCCAAAATCATGCCCACTTCCACCGCCACAGTCAAATCAATGAAAACCGTGAGCAGAAAAGTCGTCACCAGCACTGCGATATCGCTCCTCGGCGCGGAGAGCATGGACCGGAAATTGCGCCATCCTGACATATTGTAGCTCACCACCGTCAACACTCCCGCCAGACAAGCCAGCGGCACCTGAGCCGCCAGTTCGTGCGCAGCGAGCAATATCACCAGCAGAGCAAGCGCGTGCACAATCCCGGCCACAGGCGTGCGTCCGCCGTTCTTAATATTGGTTGCAGTGCGAGCAATCGCGCCCGTAGCCGGTATCCCGCCGAAAACAGGCGCCACAATATTCGCAATCCCCTGCGCAATCAGTTCCGTGTTGGACTTGTGACGGTCATTGATCATCCCGTCCGCCACCACCGCAGAGAGGAGAGATTCCACCGCAGCCAAAAACGCCACTGTCACTGCCGAAGGCATCACCAGCCGCACCAGTTCCCACGTCACATGAGGAAAAGAAGGGCTGGGCAACCCGTGCGGAATCCCGCCAAACCGTGTCCGAATCGTTTCAACCGGCAGGTTAAACCACGCAGTAATCGCGGACGCCAGCACTAGCGCCGCAATCGGTCCCGGCACCTTGTGCCACGCTTTCGGCCACCACACAATACACGCCACAGTGAAAAGCGAAATCGCCAGCGCCCACAAATTCAGCGTTCCCAAATTCTGAAAATATACGCCCCATTTCGCCACAAAATCCGTCGGAACCGTCCCGATATTCAGCCCCAAGAAATCTTTCATCTGACTGCTGAAAATAATCACCGCAATCCCGGACGTGAATCCCGTTACCACCGGATATGGAATGAACTTGACCATACTGCCGAACCGGAACGCGCCCATCAGAATCAGGAAAATGCCTGCCAGAATAGTCGCAACCATCAGCCCGTCATACCCGAACTTTTCCATAATCCCTGCCACAATCACCACAAACGCGCCCGTGGGACCGCCAATCTGCACCTTGCACCCGCCGAGCGCGGAAATCAGGAACCCTGCCACTATCGCAGTGTAAATCCCGCGTTCCGGACCCACTCCCGACGCAATAGCAAACGCCATAGCCAGCGGCAGCGCCACCATCCCCACCACAATCCCCGCATTAAAATCCGGCCGGAACTGTTTCCACGAATAGTTGCGCAACGTACCGATAATTTTCGGTTGGAACATGATGTTATCTCACTCCTTTCCCAAACTGTTCAAAATTTCCGTGCTTTCCCTCAATCTTTTCCGCAGAATTTCCGCAATCGGACGCAGGATATTGAAAATGTCCCTGTCGCGGATGGAATAATAAACATTGATTTTTTCCTGGCGTGAAACCAGTATGCCGGTCTGCCGCAGAATCGCGAGATGTTTGGACAATCCGGACTGTTCCATGCCCAGCGCGGAGACCATGTCCCCGACGGTAGATTCGCCCTTTTTCAAGTGCTCGATGATTGCCAGCCGCGCCGGATGCGCCAAAGAACGCAGAAAGTCCGCTTTGATCTTAAAAACCATTTCATTTGCCGGATGGCGCTGATAGTTGACCATATTCTTATATGTTCATATATTGTAACAAAAATAGAGCGGATTTGTCCAGATTGGCAGCTGCAACAGCTTCAGGCGAGTTGGATTAAAACTTCTGTAGTTCGTTTCACGGCAGCGCTGAGTTTTAAGAATCTGTGCCCGCTGACTATTTCGCCGCCGAGGGAGCGGTCTGTGAATGTGTGGCCTCCCGGATGCCCGTTGACTCTGACGGATTTTACCCTGTCATGCGGTCCCAGCCGCACATTGCACACATATCTGCGTCGGCGCGGCTGTCCGTCATATCCCTTGCCGGCTGTATTCAGCGAAATCTCTATACGTTTTCCTGCGCGCCGGCAGTAAACTTTTGTTTTCAGAAATTTCCCGTTTTGATAACCGAACGTTTTCCCGTCGTCTTCAAACAGTCCGAACGTTCCATCTCTTCCGTCTGACGGATAAATATCCAGAAAAATATTCTCTGCCCTTTTCTCGTCAACAAACTTCATCATCTCCTGCCCGGCCAAAATCCCGCCACCGCGCACATAGACCGGTATGCGCGAAAGCGGCGTCTTTATCCTGCGCACCGCCGGACCCTGCACTACATCGTTGTTCTCCAATCCGTACCATTCGCCCGCCGGGAAATAAACTGTCTTTACAAACCGGCCTTTGCCCGCAGGTCCGTCCGCCGGCGCTACTAATATATCCCGCCCCAGAAAATATTGCCCGGGAAAACGGTGCGCCGCCGGGTCATCAGGAAATTCGTAAAATGTGCCCCGCACCAACGGTTCGCCGCATTCGTGCATGCGGTACAGATAGGAATATAAATAAGGAATCAATCTCTGACGGATGCGCGCGTACTTGCGGAAAATGTCCAGCGATTCGCGCCCGTACGCCCACGGTTCGCGCGTGCCGTGTTCCGAATGCGTGCGGAATATCGGGCTGAACGCGCCGTACTGCGACCACCGGACAAAAAGTTCGCGGTCAATTTTCCTGCCCAAAAACCCGCCGATATCGTGCGACCACAGCACGCCTTGATGTCCGCCCCACACAGTGAACGGGACCTGGAATTTCAGCGTTGCCCAGTCGGATTTTGTGTCGCCGGAAAAGCCCACGGGAAACCGGTGCGAACCCACTCCCCCATAACGGCTGAGTATCATCACGCGCTCTTTCGTGCATTCCGACGCGGCTCTGTAATAATGCATGTTCGACCACAACTGCTCAAATTCCTTGTCCACCCCCGGTACGCCGCGCAGCGAACCTCGCCCGTCCACCCACCAGCAGTCTGTCCCTTGGAGCACCTTTGGTTTCAGAAAAAGTTCTTTCCACGCTTTCACAGTCCGCTCGTCGGTCCAGTCGCATTTCCATCCGGTGCGCGACACTCGTTTGCCGAAGAGTTTTTCCAGTTCCGCAATTTTTGAATCATCTTTCGGCAGAGGGTCGTTCATCCCGTAACCCGGATGATCATTCAGCGAAATCTTCAGCCCGCGTTTCCGGCATTCCCGCACAAAGCGGTCCGGGTCAGGGAAATATTTTTTGTTCCAGTCGTATCCGGTCCACACGCCTTTGCGCCAGTCTGTGTCCACCACCATCACATCCATCGGCATTTTGCGTGCGCGGTATCGGTCTGCAAGCTGCAAAAATTCTTTTTGCGTGTAGGCATAGTAGCGCGAGCACCAAAATCCCAAAGCCCATTTCGGAATCAGCGGCACTTTGCCGAAAACTTTACAGTAATCCGCCATTGCCGACGGATAGTCCCGCCCGTACGCCATGAAATAAAGGTCTTGTGAGCCCTGTTCCGCGTTCTGCGCCGCCCATCCTTTACCGTCGTGGTAGATGCGGACTTTGTCTTCGAAAGTCCAATATCCGTCGCGGCTCAAAATTCCGTGCACAGGACGGCTCTTCTTGTAGTGAGGTGTCCAGCTTACCAGGTCGTGCAGAACATATCCCAGACTGTGCGCAGTTTTTTGGCCCGGACGCCAGTGTCTGGGTTTGGTTCCGGCGGTGAAAATTATTTTCAAATTCTTTTGCGAAATCGGGTTCCCGTCAGTTGTCAGCTTGAATGCAAGATATGGAGTAGTAAACGAAACAGTTCGTCCCTGCCGCCGGAGTTTGAGACCTGCGAATTTGCGTTCAACCCGTTCCATGAGAACAGGTTCATAATGGGGAAACGTCCCGGACGGCGAATATTCCACCCGGACAGAGCGCGGAGTGTATAGTGTGATACGATAACGCCCTGTCTTCGCTGACCGGGGGAATTCTTTGGAAAACCTATCTTGAAAAAAGGTCATTTTAGGGGTATCCTTATAGTGGGTGGCCAAAGGTCAGGCAATTGTTGTTGTTCCAAATGGAGATGCGCGCTATGAAGAAGTCCACCCTGGTTATTTTATTGGCTTTGTGTTACTCCTTTACCGGAGCCGGGTTCCTTTTTGCCGCGCCGCCGGCCAAATCTGCTAAAAAACCCGTGTCCAAATCCACTCATTCTCAGCCAAAACAAGTCCGAAATAAAAGTGCACTGAAGGTACGTCCGCTCCTGCTGAATCCCTCGCCTGTCACATACCGGTTCAATGAGCCGGGCGACCTGATTGAACTCATTCCCATTGTCCGCGATATCAACCGTATGATTCCGCGCCGCTTTTCGCTGGCCAACCATCAGATTGTTCTGAGCTCCAACCGGATGGTCATCAACCACCAGTTTTTCGACGCGCGGGCCAAAGCTTCGTCCAAAATTTCCACTATCAGCTTCTCGTATTCCGGCAGTGTGGGCCGCGAACTTTCCACGCGTCTGGAGGTGCCGTTGTTTTACTCTTCGCTCAGCAATTTTGGCCGTATGTCCGCCTATCCTATGGGCAACTATACCATGACCATCAACCGCGACTACGACCCTGTGGATGCGCTTTATATCCGGGCCCAGACCCGGTTCTGAACCTACCCTCCCTACTCGATAATTTCGCTCACCTTTAAGAAAGAAAGATTTTTCCGTTTTGCTTCGGCAATGACCTCTTCGAGCACGTAGAGAGTATTCTCGCGGCGTTTGCCTCCGTCGTGGAAAAGGAGTATGGCTCCGCTTTTCACATGCTGCACGTATTCGCGGGCCATTTTGTCTTTGGGAATGTTCAGCCAATCCTCGCCGAATGTCCAGTTGACAAAAACGTATCCCTGCTCTTTGCCGATTTCGGACAGCCATTTTTTGTTGTAACCGTGCGGCATGCGGCAGAGCGTTGGTTTTACGCCGCATGCTTTTTCAATGGCGGATTTTGAGCGGGTTATTTCGTCGCGGATTTTTGTCCGGGTCTGGTCGAGTCCGTGTTTTTTTTCGTAGGCGTAGAAATTGATGTGGCTGTAGGTATGTTCCGCGATTTCGTGTCCGCGCTGTGCGGTTTCGCGGGCAATGGCAGGGCGCAGTTCGGCCTGGTCTCCGTTGATGAAAAATGTGGCTTTGATTTTGTGCGCGTCCAGAATATCCAAAACTTTGCGCGTATATTCGCCCGGCCCGTCGTCGAATGTGAGCGATACTGCCTGCTTGCCTTTTTTACCATCGGAGAAAAAAGCGCCCGGCGATGCGGCATGTACGCTGAAACCTGTCAGCAGCAGTGCGGCGGTCAGGATGAATTTGTGCGAATCGGTCACGCAGATTTGCGCACGCCCACAATGCCGGGTTTGGGCACCACTCCGTGCGGGAGGACTGTGAGGGGTTCGTATCCATTGTTCTTGAACCATTCCGCCAGTTCCTCTTTGGTGTGGTGGCTCTGGTACGGTGGGGAAAGCCAGTCGAAATTTTCCTGTAAACGCACGCGCCAGAGTTGGTGCATGGAAAATGTGAGGTATTTGATGAGCGGGACTTTGCCGAGCAATGCCAGCGGATAACAGAACGCGTAGAGCAACTTGTGCGGGAAATGCACGGTGAATATCCGCAATGTGTCGGAAATGATTTCGCGGATAGTGACAATCAGCCATACTCCGAAGATGAATTTCTTGAGTCCTTGCCTGTCCGCGCGGAGAGGGTTGGTCTTGAAATTGCTGAATTTTCCCGGCGCGCCGTAGACCCAGACGGAGAGTTTGCCGCCCGGACGCACGAGTTTTGAAATCTGCCCGAAGGTCTGTTTTGCCGACGGTGTGTGGTGGATGACGCCCACGCTGTAAACAATGTCAAAACTGTTTTCGCGGAGAGGAGGTTTCATCAGGTTGGCCTGCACAAGGTGCATATGTTCGGACGATTTGGCCACGTCCCACAGACGCACCAGCGCGCCGCTCAAATCAAATGCCACCACTTCCGCGCCCAGACTGTGTGCCACGCGCGCGTACCGTCCCATACCGCATCCCGCGTCCATCACTTTTTTAGATTTCCATTCGGGTTCGGGGATTTGGGTTTCGTAGAGGAAAATTTCCTTGTCTTCAGGCAGACTGCCGGGATAGTTCATCCATTCGAATCCGAACCGTTCCTGAGTGGACCCATGCACTTCGGCGAAGTTGCCGGCACCGGACCCGGCGGACTGTGATTTGGAGAGTTCGAGGAATTTGGGATATTTCTGCGCGAATTCCGGGAATAGGCCGAGCACGTTGGGCACGAACCTGGGGATACCGTCGATGATGGGGAACGCGCGCGGGCATTGATTGCAGAGTATGGCGCCGCTCATGATTTCTTCGGCTTTGAACGCGGTCTGCTCAAAGACGGACAGTTCGAGCGGTGACCGGCATTCCGGGCACGCCAGGATTTCAACCAGAGATTTCTTCATTCAGGAGATTCTAGCAAAATATCGGGCGTGACGGAAAGGGATGCCCTGCGGGGGGCGGGCATTGTAGGCGATTATGTTTTTTTGACGGGTTGCCGTCGGGTGTCCACTTTTTTTCTTGCTTGTCCAAGAAAAAAAGTAGACGGAAAAAAAGAAAGACACCCCAACGGGCATGAGAGATTCTCTTTTATCTCTTTGTCCCCGAACTTGGGCTGACGTTACCGTCAGCCCTTCGAACAGCGGGGACCAAGGTATTCTAAGAAAGCTAAAAAAGAATCTCTCATAGGCGCGCCCGAAGGGGATTTAACGGCAACAGTAACAAAAATAACTGCAACTCCTTTGTGTTCTCCCTTGCTGTGTCCGCCGAAGAGGTGGGGAAAGGTGGAAAGAAAAGGAATCAGAGCCGTTGAGCTATCCGTTTTTTCTGTTGGGTCCCCGTCGGGCGTGACTATGAGAAATTATGATTTTGCTAAATAAAAATACCTTAGTCGCCGCTGTTCGAGATCCCGTCCGCCGAATCGGCGGACGGGATAAGTTCGGCGACAAAAAGCAAAATGATAATTTCTCATGCCCGTTGCCGTGCCCGCCGATGAGGAGGGGGGTGCCCTTTTTACTTCTTTGCGCCCCGTTTCTTGCTTTTTGGGCAAGCAAAAAGGAAGAAATGGGGCACCCGACGGCAACCCATCCAAAAAAACATTTCCAAAAGAGAGCAGTTAGATTATAAGAAAAAGTAAACTTACTCCGCCGAATCCTGCACAATCTCCTCGCCCAAACTCCCCGGATTATACTTATTCTTATAGGAAGATTTCTCCGACCTCTGAATCCGTATGCCTTTCGCGCCCGCGGCCTGCGCGTCCGATATGTCCGAATCCGAGTCGCCATAAAACACCGTGATACCCAACTGTTTCATCAACTCCGCTTTTCCCTTTGACGCAAAATAAATATTCTCTTTCTTGATTCCCATTCTGTCATGCAAAAAATCCTTGAGCCCTTCACCCTTATGAGATTCGCGCGCCGTAATCACGTACACTTCACTCCCGCTTTTCAGCAGATCTTTGACGATAGACTCGGTTTTCTTCTTGACCCCGCTGTATTTCCGGTCGCTCATGTTGACCACTTCCCAGAACTCTTTGGAAAACCCTTTGGCCCCGCTCTTGAACCCCTGCTCAAATGCCGGAGAGCTGAACAAAAGTGTATCGTCCACGTCGAAACCCACCTTCAGCGGCTGTGTGACTTGTTTGGCAGCAGCAGTCTTGGCCGCAGTCTTGTTCTTTGCCGCGTATCCAGTCCCGAAGTGGAACGCAAGCAGCGAACTGAGCAATAGTACCAGATACAATATCCGTTTTTTCATTCTATTTCTCCTTTACTATCAATACAGTGTAAATCTTCTCATACAGCCATATCCAAATATGCGCCTGCGTGCTGAACACTTCCTTTGTGTAAACCCACAGCGGCACAGTCCGCCAGAAAAGCAGTTTTGAAATCAGCGCCAGAAACCACGCGTTCATCAGCAGAATGAACACCAGCGAAAAAAATGTGCCGGTTTTTTTAATGTCGGGCTGTTCCTGCCGTATGGCGAACAGCGTGAGCGAACCGTGAAACGCCAGCGTCGCTCCTGTCAGAGCCAGCGCCGCCCACCTCACCTGCGTCTGAGGATACTGTGTTCGTACGATAAAGTATGCCAGCAGCGCCATCAGAGTATAGAGCGGCACGCAGTACGGCGCGAGCGCGACAAAAAAATTTGATTTGGACAGTGTGACGCTCCCTCCCTTCTGCGAAACATGGAACGAGTGCACCTGTCCGCCTACAGCCATGGACGCGAGCGCGTGCGTCAGTTCATGTCCGAAAACATACGTGCGCATGGGCCGGCTGAACAGTCCCTCGAACACAAAATACACAGCCGCGCCCAGAAAAATAAAAGTCAGCGAATCCCACTGCGCTCCGTTCCCGAAAAACAGTGTGGGCAGATGAAAGCACGACGCCGCTGTCAGCGGAATAAGTATCAATCCCCAAAAGAATTTAGTGATTTTGTCGAGCACGTTTATCGGGAAGAAAAAATCAGCCGCCGAAAAGGCACACGCGGTTGCGGCCCATTTCCTTGGCTTTGTAAAGCGCGTTGTCCGCCTGCTCAATGAAGGTTTCGCGCGAACTCTGCCCGTCCCAGAACGATACCCCGATACTGGTGGTGAAATGTTTTTCTCCGTCAGGCAGTTGGAACAGGGTGGACTCCCACTCAGTGCGGAGTTTTTCGCCCACCCACTTGGCGCCGTCCACGTTGGTTTCCGGCAGGATAATGGCAAACTCTTCGCCGCCGTAGCGCGCCGGCACGTCCGACGGGCGGACTCGGGTGCGGAGCAGATGAGCAAAACTTTTCAGCACAATGTCGCCCTGCTGGTGTCCGTAGGCGTCGTTCACATTCTTGAAATGGTCAAGGTCGAGCATGATGAGCGCGAGTTTTGAATTGTACCGTCTGGCGCGTGAAAGTTCGCTCTCCAGCCGCGCCTGAAAATATCGGTGGATATAAAGTTTGGTCAGCCCGTCGGTGATGGCGAGTTCGTACAGTCGCGCGTTCTGCAGGGAAATGGCGGTCTGCGACGCAAGGTTCGAGTACAGCACTTTGTCGTAGTTGGTGAACGGGTCGCGGGTGGTCTTTTCCGCAATGAAAATGAACCCGATGAAATTTTCGCGCACTCTCAGCGGGAGCAGGACGCACGATTTGCCGATTGATTTGCCCATAAGCGCAGGCAAAATCGGCCGCACCGGAGCAAGACGCGGGTCATTTTCAAAATCTTCGATAAGGAGCGGTTCCTCGAT
>CAYHWZ010000053.1:0-10447 GCA_964359975.1 uncultured Elusimicrobia bacterium
GAGCAGGATGGCGTCTTTCTGGCCGCGGGTCAGTTCCGTAATATCTTTGGTCGCGTCGTATACGCCGGCCAGGACTCTCTTGGCCGCTATGGGCACTTTGGATGTTTCAAACGGGAACGATGCTTGCGAATCGCCGAGCGGAACGTCGCGGGTGATGTTCTTGTTCAAGGTTGTATTCACAAAGTTGGGCAGGGCTACGGAGACCCAGCCGCGGTCGGATATTTTGATACCGACGGAATTCTGGTCTTTGGCTTCGTTGCCGATATCATAGGTGAGGAAATAAGTTTTTTCCTTACCGGACTCGATTGTCTGCGTAGTGATATAGATAGTGGCCAGGCGCGAGGCCTCGCTGTTCTGATCGAATACATCCACTTTTTCGAACGTGATTCCTGAAGAGTGGCTGACAGCGGCGGTGAGATTGTCGCCCAGCCGCTGACTGCGGGCTGTGATAGTGATTGACGAATTGTTGACCTTGGTATAGGCCATGAGTTCTTTGTTGTCCATCCACAGGTATCCGCTGAACGGGAAGGATGAGACGTCCACATTACCGACGGCAAACGGCGCTACGGCCGTGTCTAAAATATCGCTGGTAAGTTTGGCTTTGGGACTGGAAATGGCGCGGTCTTTGCCGGTGTCAAGGAGGTCGTCTTCATCCGCGTCCTGATAGATGCGCATGAACTTGACGTCGCGGTTGGACCCGTTGGAAGGCGCGCCGGTACGTTCGACCTGGAGAGCATACCAGGGAGCGTCACCCACATCAGCTCTCATATTGAACCGCAGCATGACGACGCCGCTCTGACCTTTGAACACCTGATTACCGGAGACGTCCTTGGCCGCATTATATACGCCGAGAGTGACTTTGGACGGGACCTCGGTAATTTCGCCTTTGAACGGGTTGGTGCCGGTGGAGAATGAGATGAACCCGTTCCCGAAAGTGCGTTCATCAGGTATTTTGATGGTGAAGTAGCTTGTGTTCGGGATGGACATACCGACATGTTTGCCGACAAGAGCGTCTTCTTTGACTTCAAAGGCGATGAAGAGATGTTCCGGTACCGTCGAGATGGCAAGCGGTGTGACAAAGCTGATCTCCACCTGGCGGGTGTTGGGGTCAAAGTTTTCCGTGCCGGTGTTCATCAGATTGGTGCTGGAATTGTACACGGCCGGGAGGAAATTGGGGAACCCGGAATTGATGTCCGCGGGCTGGAGCGAAAGCGGGTTGCGCCAGATCTTGATATTTTTCAGGTCGCTGGGAATACCGTCGCCGATCATGTCCATTTTAATTTTCTGGAGTTCGACGGAATTGGCCGTGGCCTGCAGTTTGACGATCATGACGGGCACGTTGCTGGAATTCTGCACAATGCTATTTTCTATGGCAAGTTTGTTGGAGATAAGCAGAGTGTCCACGGTCGGAGCAATAACGGCGGCAGCGCCCTCGCCGGTGGACGGCATGACAGTGTAGAACTGGGATTTGTGTCCGAACCCTACGGGTCCGATGGAGAAATCACCGGCTGTTTCAATCTTCAGTTTTGTAACGGAATTCTGCGGCTGCAGACTCACGTGCGAGAACTTGGCCGCAGCGTCAATGTCGAACATGACGAAATAAGTCTGCGTTGCCACTTGGATAAGTGTGTAGCTGGTGGTACCGTTGGTTGTATCGTTCAGGTAAATTTCAGCGTAGTTCTGTTCCGGCGAACCGAACACTGCGGAACCAATCTTTTTGTCGTTGGAACTGACGCCGTCGCCGGCAATCTGGTTGTTCTTGTCCGCGTCGCGCCAAATGCTCACTTCCTTGACGTCGGCATCGTATCCTTTGACTTCGTTCAGCGCGCCGATGGTCGGACGGTTGAGGCGTATTTTGGACAACTGCACCGGGTAGGCGGAACCGGTTGCAGTGGAAATTTGAGTGACGAGTTTCAGGAACGCCCGTTTGCTGTCGCTCTGTGCGACTGAGTAGCCGACCACGGTGGAGGATGAGTGAGTCTGGATGGACGTGCCCAGAATACCTCTTTGAGCGAGTACCAGACTGTTGGTGGTACGGGTGGCGATCTGCACGATTTCTGCATCGATGATAGCGTAGCTGGGGAAAGTGGAGATGACCATTGTCGGGTCATTGCCTTTCAGGAGCGGATCATCGCTCCAGATGGGCACGGTGAGATCCGTAGACAGATTGCCGAGGTCGCCGTTCAGGCGGGGCGAATGATAGATCTGCGTGCCGATACTTTGAGACAGGATAGCGCCGTTCGTGGACCGCACGCTGGTAAACACCGGGATGGGCGTAAAGAGCGCTGTCTGCGGGGCGGGGATGATAGTTCCCTTTCCGCTGGAGAACTGCGAGAACGAGGCAACGGTGTTGGGTTCGGAGATGTAATCTTCGCCTGAGTTATCGATGTCATTGATATTCTGAGGGAAGCTGCCGCTTGTGCCGGGATCGATTCTTGCGCCCAGAGTCTGGACAGTGTCCACGTTGCCGCCGCAAGTTGCAGTCGGCGGGGCTGTCGGATGAATATCGTAGGTGACAAAATATCTTGTCTGCGTAGTGCCCACACGTTCGGTGGTATAGAACCGCACATCCGCGCCCAGAGTGCCGGCGGTATTGAATGCGGCGGACCCGATCAATACGTCGTTGTCCGGTGTGAACGAACCTTGCCCCGCACCTGTCTGATCGCGCCAGACTTTGACCCGTGAAACTTCTTCCGTCACATTGTTGTTGCAGGTGGAGGTACCGATAGCGTAGACTTTCATGCCGCGCCAGATTGCGTCGGCTTTATTGGCAGACGCGATGAACGTCAGCACTGTGGCGCTGGTGGTTTGCTGCTGATAGTTGGCCTGCGACTGGTCCGAAATCGAGAAGGTGATAACGTCAGCGTATTCATTCACTCTCGGAATATAAGAATAACTCTTGCCGGCCGGCGCGGTGGTGCCGATATTCACGCTTTCGACGATATCAGGGTCTTTGACTTTGAAATAACTGATGTCGCGGATTTCAAGACCCACGTTGGCGCTCGGGTCCACGGTGGCCAGATAATCCATATCATAAGTGACAAAATAATCTTTGGAAGGGAACACGAGGATTTCCTGACCCTGACCGTAGAATTTCAGGTGTGCCTGTCCGGAAATAACGGTGCCCAGCGGCCAGGAGGTGGTATTGCCGACGAATTCCCATGTCAGACCGCTGAACTTTTTGCCGAGCGAATCCACGGCAGTGTAAGAAACCACTGCCTTTTTGGTTTCGTCGGATTGACCGTCGTTGATCACCAGTCTGCCGGGTGCGACAGGAATCAGGTCGCCCTGGATGGAGAACTTCACCGCCGGGTCGTCCGCTACGGTTATCTCGGTATCGGTCGTTGACAAGGCCACGGACAATTGCGACGACGGGTACTTGTACGGGTTGGTATCGTCATCGGAGGTGATGAGTTCGTCCGTATCCGTTTCAAGCAGACCGCTGGAATTTTTGTCGTACCAGATCTTAATGCGGGTAACGTCGGTCACTTTGTTGTTCTTCAGATATTGGACACTGCTGTTGCTCCAGCGGTCGAGTTTGAGACCCTGCCATATGGTGGTGAGGTCCGAGGGATTCGTACGCAAAGTCAGACGGGCCACTCTGACATTTGTATCACCCTGAGTCATGACGACCGGCACTTCGAAATAGGGCGTGGCCGCAGGCGGGAGCGACGCTTTGTTCATGTTCTGCAGCTGGAACCGGTCAGTGGTGGCGACAATGGACGATATATTCGACGCAAGAGTGGTGAACTGAACGGCCTTTGCGCCCGAAACTCCAAAAGCGGCTTCGTTTGTGATCTGGACACCGTGCAGGTTGGCGCCCAGTTCCGTGGATGCGGACGGATTGATGGAGAAAGTGATGTAGTATGTCTTTGTAGAAATATCAATCGTGCCGTGAGAGGTCGGGTCCACGATGGTCAGTAAAGCCGTGCCCAGGGATGTGAAGCTGGACGCGTTCAAACTGTTGGTAATTTCAGTGTCCACGCCGGAATCAATGCGCGAACTTGTGGAATAAATCGCGTCCGACTCTTTCCACAAACGCACATCTTTAATGTCCGCGTTGCCGCCGGAACCGGTCTTTGTGACGCGGATGGAGGTGATTTTTGCTGAGAACTCGTTGGTCCAGGCATCCAGCCGCATGATACCCACATTTGATTTACCCTGGGGCATGGTGGACTTTTGAGTGGCGAACGATTCGCCCGTAGTCGTATAGTAGGCGTTGATGCCTGTTGACTGGACAATAATGGTGGCGTCTTCGCGCTTTACGTCAGACGTGGCGCTGCGCATGGCAAAATTATTCGACGCCACTCCGGCGGTGGAACCGGCAGTGAGGAATATGTTGTTGGCAGCGGACTGCAATCTCAGACCGAATGTGCCTGTCGAAGCGGTGCTGGAAATACGCACTGCGACAATGAATATCTCATCCGCTGTGCTGGTGATACGGTTGCGCGTGCCTGCCGGGCAACCGCCGCCGCCGCCGGAACACTGAGCGTTCTTCGTGTCCAGATTCTCGAATTTCCATCCAGGGATGGAAGCGTCATAAGTGCCGGAAGAAACAAATCCGTCAAACCCGTTGTAAACCGGTGGGAGGTCGGTGGCAGCGTCCAATCCTCCTTTTGCCCCGTTGATTTTGTCGTCGCTGTAAAGTTCGATTCCAATCACATCGCTGGCCGGCAAAGTGCCCAACTGCTGCACGCGGATTTCTCTCAGCTCGCCCACAAATCCGGAATTAACCGGTTTGACCGACATGGTCAGACTCATCATTGGAACCGGTTTGGATTTGGCCGGTGTGGCGCCGTCACCCTGGAAGAGCGCTTCCTGCAGTGTCTGACCCAATCCGGAGAAGAAGTTGCTCTTAACAGCGTTGCCTAATTCCGGAGCGAGGTCTCTGGGCGTGATTTCAATACCCGCGGTAATTACGTCGCCGCTGGACCGGTAAGCATTGTCTGAAGGAACATCAGAACGTCCGGAATCAGATGTGTAGCCGTATATCAGGGTAGGATTGTTGACGCCCCAATGACCAATACCGCTGCGCGCTGTCCAGTAATCTGTGGCTCCGACCCTCAGACTTTCACGGTTTTTGTCAATGACTTGCAGACCGGTGTAAACACCGCCGTCCGCCTGTGTGAAAGTATAATTTGTGGCACCCAGAGCAGTGGTGCCGGGCGGTTTTTGGTTCGTTAAATTCGCAATGGAAACATCAGTCGAACCGGAATGCCCGAACTCGACCTTGCCGGTATAGTATTGTCCGTTAACAGAATCACCGGATGCGATATTGCCGAACCGGTCCCGAAGCTGTATGGTGATGAATCCGGGATTACCCACTTTCAGCGGAGTTTGAATGTTGAACGCGTGCCAAACTGAAATGTAGTCGGCAGGTCCAGGTGTAATGACGTGCTCCTGATATGCGGTCTGGAGCACCTGTCCGCTTGGTTTCAGAACCACTCTTGCGCGCAGGGTGGCGGTACCGACTTGCTGGTCCCAGAAATAAATCTGTTTAAGACCCACTCCCGGAGAAATGACTGCCGTCAGTTTGGGATCAGCATCCGTGGCACGGTTCACACCGCCGATGCGGGTATATGTGCCCGGAATGCTCGGATCTTCGCCGGCCTGAGCCGTGCCGTTCTGGCTGGAATGTGTGGATGTGAAAATAATATCCGCGCCGAACGACGCGCCGTCCGTCACAGTGTCGTTGCCGAACTGGTCGGTCAACTGCAGAGCGAGAACCGTCGTGGTGCCGGAACCCGTGAGATAGTTCGGATAGTACTGCCAGGTGGTGCCTGCGATCAGGCGCCTGGACGGAGTTTTGAAATACGCGGAAGTCGGCAAACCGGGAACAACAGTATAGGTCTGAATGGCAGCGGCCCATCCGCGGTCCACTTTTTCATCTACGGACAACTGCCATGAACCGACCTGTGTGTCAATCAGATAGAACGATGTCGTATGCATGGCCGGCGGCACAGTCACAAAGAGAGTGGCATTCGCAGTGAGGTTCTGGAATTTGGTGGACACATTGTCCGGCGAAGCGAACTTTTTCAGCGTGCTGGGCGAATTGGAAGTCAAGCGGAACGCAACGCCTAATCCGAACCCGTCCTCCGTATCCACAGGCGTGGGGTTGGAATATTTGTCCTGCAACTGCAGGAGAAGCGCCGAGGTAGTGGTGCCAGCCGGCAAATTGAATGTCGGGGTCAGGATTGAAATCTTGGTGCCTGCCTCCGACGGAAGAACGGGGTCAATGTACACGCCCTGCGAGCCGATGCCCCAGGTGGGTACCTGTGTGGTGGCCGAAGCCATCAACTGAGGATATGTGCTGCCAGCCCATGAATAGAGCGAAGTCGCGGTAGTGTCCAGATAATAGAATGTGGCGTAATACTGGTTCAGCGGCATGGTGATGATAAGATTCGGCGAACTGTGAGTGCTGAAGAGCGCCTGTCCCACCACCACCTCTGAACTTCTGGAGAAACCGAATGCGTTGTTGGTTGCGGAAACCGTGCGCGTGGAAGTGACAGTCACAGTGATTACCTGAGTGGCAACAGTAACGTTACCGAACTGGTCCTGAAGCTCGATTTCAAACAGTTTCGCCACGGAGTCATCGTGTTCTGGTTTACCGGCGCGCAGTCTGCGGCCGGCGCTGTCGAACCGGATGGAACTTGTGGCCTGAGGATTGACAATCAGCTGATGCGACGCCTGCACCATACCGCCAGCATGCGCCACGACTTTCCATGTGCCGAGACGACCGTCCTCGCCCGTCGGTGTGGAAGCCATTTTGTCTTTGAAGCGGAACACGGCCTGCGTTTGACCGGAAGCGATGGTGCGCGTGGGATTGGCTCCGCCCAGACCGGAATCAGAAACGCCCTGTGTCCAGAACCCGTAGTCCGTGCCGAACGCAAGTCCCGCAGGCAAAGTGTCGAGCAAGGAGTTGGCCGTGTGGATATTTTTCTGCGCAGTGTCCTGGGCCTGTGACCCGTCGTCCACGTCGCCCATCCACAGGCGGACAGTGGTGGGACCCTTTTCCGTTGCGTTGTTGAACGCATCTCTCTGTTCCACGGTAAAGTCCGCGCCGAACCCGCTGACCACGCCCGCGTTCACCTGCGTGACCGACGAGACAAAGGCGAACTGTTTGGGCGTGCCGCCGATAGTTTTGACCGGCAGTGAAATGTTCAACTGCTGAGCGATGAAGTTGGTCAGGTTGAACGCGCTGGCAGTGCCGACCCAGACTCTGGCTTGGTCGTTCTTCTTGGTGTTCACGTAGTACCAGATCTGCGGGCTGCTGCCGATACGTCCGTTAGAGTCCGTCACAGCGGAAGTGGTGACCCCCATGTTGGTCCAGGCCGAACCGTCGGGCGTAGAATAGAATCCAAGGTCCGATGCAGTGGAACCTGCGGACGGAGTGGATTCCAATACCAATTGCACTCCGGAAGACGTGACATAGTTGGAGTAAGCGTCCACAGTGTCGCCGACAATGCGCACGCGTCCGCGCGAACCCGGCAGAGAATCGTTGGAACCGGCTTCCTGTTCAATAGTTCCGGTCGTGGCAACATCATCGCCGGCAAGAGCAGTGACAGTGACTTTCACACCCGACGCAGCGCCCGGAATTACTCGGATGTTGGGGTCGGTGGAATATCCGGACCTTGCTGTAGTGATAGCGGAGTTAACTGTGTCCATGGCCGTAAGATACCGCGTGCCTGCATATTTCAAAGTAAAACCGCCGAGCCCGAAGGCCTTTTTGCCGGGCGTGGTTTCGGCGAATCCGGTGAACGTATAATTGGCCGGCAGAGTGGCGTCCTGCGCCGACACCATGCTGGTCTTGGAACCCCAGTCAAACTGGACCGTGCCGGTATACACATACGCGCCGGTGGAAACCAGGTTGTGCCACTTGTCGTGCGACACAATGTCCGCAGAAATAGTTTCACCTGCGACCATGGTGGTGGACGAGAAATTCTCATAGTGCAGATGGTGCGCGCGTCCGGGATAGACAACCATGTTCCTCGACGCAAAACTGGACGAGTCCAGAGTGAAGAGGTTGCCTGTGCCTGTGGCAGCCACAATGGTATAGGAAGAAACCGCCATGCGCGGCGTAACAATAAAGCTTGCAGGACCTGTGTAAATGTCCGACGGAGTGGCGGCTGCGGCGTTGGGATCGTTGGGGAACAGCAGCGTGACCCGCGTAACCACGTTGGTGGTCACACTGTTGTAGAACCGGTCCACAAGATACACTTTGACAAAATCGGAAAGTGAATTTTCATTGTTCTCATTCGAGTCAATGGTCATCTGGTGCGTGGCAGGGAACCCAAGCCGCCCGAACGGAGCGATATTATATTTACCTTCGGCAATGGTTTCGCCCGGGAGCACCACGAGGAACCCGTACGGCGTTGATGCCAGCACCGAGAACTGCGTGGACACCGACGCCTGATAGTTCGCCGCGTCTTTATCCTGATACGTGTTGAACTGGTCATTGGCAGAAATGATGTGCGAGGTGGCGCGCGTGATCAAAGCTACCGGATAAGTTTTGAAACCGTTCACCAGAGGCACTGCGGCCAGCTGAGATTCGTCGTCATAAGAGTCGTTGGTGAGCAGCGCCACTGTGGGCTGACCGCCTGGGGGCTGAGTGGAAATATTCATGAAATAGTCCACGAGCCGTACCGTAGCGAGGAACTGGGCGCCTGCCACCTGCGCAGACGGAGAACCGGTCTTGCCGCCGTTCGGATATGAACCGGCACCGTCCTGGGCAGATTCGCCCGGCAGCAGCAATTGCAGTCCGCCTTTAAAAGTCACATCGTTGTGATCGCGCGAATTGACTGTGAACATCGTGACAGTGCCGAGCGAATTGTCGTCCACCAGACCAAGGTCCGGTTCGTCCTGCACAGTTACATATTGACCGGTGGAAGCAGTGCGCAAAGTGACTGAGATATCCACATAGCCCGCAGCAGTAACGGCCGCAGTGGCCGGTTCCGTATCATAATTGTCCGCTGGAGTCTGCACGCGGATGACGCGGGCATCGTTCTGTTTGATGTTGTAATAGTTGTCTGTCAGATATACCCGCACGTTAAACGCTGTGCCGGCAGTCTTGGGCGTGGCCACACCCTGACGCGCTTCGGTAATAGTGTTGGCGCCCTGGTTCAGGTTCTGGCCGGGCAGGATAGCCACGAGTTTCTGGGCCGGACCCGCGGTGACCGTTATGTTCTGACTGCGGCTGGACCCGACGGAATTGTCCAGATTGGGGTATGTGGGACTGCCGTCGTATGCCTGAACATAAGTGGTCCCGGCGCGGCGCAGACGGATGGGGTCGCCGTTGGCTGACGCAAACACCGCCTGACCGTTGGTTGCGGTTTTGGTGGCCGGTTCTATATCGTTCGGGTCGTCCCAGGTGCGGACATAAACATCGTGACTGGTGGACGTGACCACGTTCCAGAACGCGTCCGTAATATTCACCGTCACAGAGAACGGCACGTCCGCGGCCTGGGTGTTGGGCGTGACATTTGTCCGGCGCCCGTTCAAGCACGGGTTGCCGTTATTGTATCCGTCGCAGCCGGGTTCCAGAGTTTCGAGAGGTACGCGCACCTGCACTTTCACCGGCGTGTTCGGATTCACTGTGAACGTCGAGGAATAAGCCGCGCTCAGGGACGGGTTACCCGCATCCAGGTCCTGGGCATAAACGCGGTTGGTGGCGGCCTTCTTAAATTTCAGGTTGGCATGGCTCACAGTCATACTGCCGAAAGTCAGACTGAACGGATTGGGCAGAGCAAATCCGGGGTCGGACGAATCTTCGCTGAACGAATCGTCGGGACGAGTGATAGTGATAGACTGCGCAGTGGAGACCAGATTGTAGTACGGGTCCACAGAATATACGGAAACGTCAAACGCCACGCCTGCAGTCTGCACCGTGGGATCGCCACTGCGTCCGACGGGGAACGTGTTTTTGCCCTGCACGCGCGACTGGCCCGGCATGACTACCAGCAGACGGTCCGCATCAGTCGGCTCAACCGTGACAACAGGCGACGTGTCAGACGCGAAACGGAATCCGGTATCTTCCACCGTCAGAGTCTGAGTGGCGGCGGTATAGAAACGCACGCTGGTAAATGTGATAGTGTGGTTGCCGGCAATAAGATTGTTCGGATTGCTTGCAAGCCAGTCTTCCAAATCGTACAGATCCGTAGGAGTGCGCCCGCGGATGGAGACACCTGTATCCGTGGCGACTTTATTGTAGAACGGATCCACCAGATTGACCGTCACGTCAAACGCGCTGCCGGCCACGGCATTGGGTCTGCCGGACCATGCGCTGAATGTGACAGCACCGCTCTTTCCGTAAGCAGTAGTGCAGCCGGGCAAAGCGGCCTCGCCCGGCAGGAGAATCTGCAGTTTTGTCGCGCCCGCGGGTCTCACTGGCACAGCCCTTGACCCGCCGCCGTCGGAGAGACGCGCATAATACGAGCCCACCTCCGCCGTA